>CAOXUF010000006.1:0-7771 GCA_948560485.1 uncultured Eubacterium sp. | reverse complement strand
CGTGATAACGTTCAGCCGGATATCGTTGCGGGCGTTCCGGATTCGGGAATCGCACATGCAGTGGGTTATGCAAATGAGTCAGGAATACCATTCTCCAGACCATTCATCAAATATACTCCGACATGGCCTCGTTCATTTATGCCTACTGTACAGAGCAAGAGAGATTTGATTGCAAAGATGAAACTGCTGGCAGTCGAAGAGTTAATCAGAGATAAAAGTCTGTTATTAATTGACGATTCTATCGTACGTGGAACACAGTTAAGAGAAACAACAGAGTTTTTATATAAGAGCGGTGCAAAAGAGGTTCATATCAGACCGGCATGTCCACCATTGTTATACGGATGTAAATATTTAAACTTCTCCCGTTCCACTTCAGAGATGGATTTAATTACCCGACGTGTAATCGCTAGATTGGAAAATGGTAATGTAACAGACGAAGTATTGCAGGAATATGTGGATCCGGAATCAGAGAAGTATGAGAAAATGGTTGAAGAGATTCGAAAAGAATTAAACTTTACATCTCTTAGATTTAACAGACTAGATGATATGTTAGATGCAGTAGGCATTGATAAGTGTAAACTTTGCACATACTGCTGGGATGGAAAAGAATAAGATATATTTATATCAATTTTCTACAATATAATACAAAAATATGAAAGGTTGGAAGTTTCTTTCAACCTTATATTTTTAACTGAAACAGGAGATGAAGAATGAAAAACACATGGATTAGAAAGATATCTATAATATTGGCAATCGCTTTGATCATACAGTCAGCGATGGGATTAAAACTATTTTCTATAACTGTAAAGGCGGGAGATAAAAGTGTGGAGGAACAGACGGCAGGAGTAGAATTTATCGCTGATGACGGAGTACCGGGCGAAGAAGAAACCTCTGAAACAGAGACAACAGGGGAAGGAGATACAGAAGAATCTACCACGGAAGAACCTACTACTGAGCCTCCAACAGAACCACCGACCACAGAAGAGCCTACCACACCAGATTATGAGATTATTGATGAGGTATATAAAGTAAAAAATGATGTATTGATAGAGTATTTGGGAAACAAGAAAGATAAAACGATTACCAGTCTTGTAATTCCGGCAAAAATAACAACAATAAAGGCAAATGTATTTGAAAAGTGCCAATACATAAAAAAAGTAACATTCGAAGATGGAAGCAAGCTATCTAAGATAGAAAAATATGCGTTCAAAGATTGCGGCGCTTTAAAAACTGTATCTTTACCGAAGGGAATAAAAACAATTGGATATAAAGCGTTTGGATTGTGTACATCTTTAGAAAAGTTTACAATTCCCGGTTCTGTAACTTATGGAAATCAGGTTTTTGGAAGCAGTGGAACTGTTAAGACAGTGACTTTTGGAAGTGGAATAAAAACCATTCCGGAAAATATCTTGAAAAATGCAGGGAGTGTGGAAAGTGTAACAATTCCAAGCAAAGTAACCAGCATAGGAAAAAATGCATTTTATAACTGTATGTCATTAAAAAAAGTATCGTTGCCAAGTACAGTAACAGTATTAAATGCATCAGCATTTTATAATTGTAAAGCGATGACGAAATTTACAATGTCAAAAAATGTAACAACGATTGGAAAAAATGTATTTAAAAATTGTACAAATTTAAAATCAATTACATTATATAAAAACATTAAAAGTATTGGTTCGGGTGCCTTTTCGGGGGATAAGAATATTGTGTTGAAAGTTTATGCAAATTCAAAAGGAAAGGCATATGCCAGAGCCAATAAAATAAAGTGGGACTATACGGATTCAGAGAAAAAAAGAAGAGCTGCAAATCAGGTGGTTTATGATGAGTATATAAAGAAGATAAAAGAAAAAGATAAAACAAAATATAAACTGAAATATTTGTCAGACTATGTTCCGCAAGGGAATTGTTTAATAGGAAAATACCTGGTGGTATCTATGTACCATAAGTCATTATCAAAACTTTCAGTATTAGTTTTGTATAATAAAAGTACAGGAAAATTTGCCAAGACCATTGTATTGCCATATCGGGATCATGTGGGAGCTGTTACAAATGTTAAGGGAAGATTGGTAGTAAGTCTTAATAATATTTCAGTTTATGATTATTTGGCGGTGTATAATTATAGTAAAATAAAAAAGGTAAAACATGGAAAGGTTTTAAAACCTGCTTACAGGGTTCAGGTGTCAGGCAGTGCCGATTTTGCAGCGTTTGATGGAACTTACTTCTGGGCAGGACGGAGTGCAAATACATCATATGCAACAATGCAGGGATATAAAGTAAAGGTAAAAAAGAAAAAATTGGTATTTACCAGAAAATACAGTTATTATATTCCGGCGAACACGCAAGGGCTTGTTGTGAAGAAAATAAGTAAGACAAATCGCAGGTTTATATTTTCCCAGTCGTATGGGAGATTGAATAATTCTGCATTGATTACATATACAAAGAAAATCAGTAAGTCCGGTGGACTGGGAACACCAAAGAAAACATTGACGATGCCGTCTATGCTGGAAGGAATTGTACTTAGCAGTGGCAAGTATTTGTATATGGTTTATGAGTCCGCAGCAGGATTGTATTGTGGGAATCCGGACAATACCAGTGAGATACAGATAAAATATGTGTGCAGGATAAAAGCGAATAAATTAGGAATATAGAGAAGATAAATAATGCACAGAGATATCACTTCGAGACATCTCTGTCGTGCTAAACGGAAATATAATAAAAGGAAAAAAATAAGCAATGCACAGAGATATCACTTCGAGACATCTCTGTCGTGCTAAACGCACTATATAATAATAGAAAGCCAGCCCCAGAATTTAGTAAACTAATTCTGGGGCTGGTTTTCTATTATTATGCATTGCTTATTAGATGTCGAATAAAAGTGTTTTTATATAAAAACAAATTCAAAATTTCAAATTTCTATCAAAATAAGAATGCAGAACAAACACTTTGATGAATGAAAACGCTTACAAGTTTTGTGAGCAAAGCTTGTTTTGTGTATAATGTACAAAATTAGCGATAAAACAATTTCAATTTTGTGAGAATATTGCAAAAAACATTTTTATCAAATATTCTAAGAATATGTTTTTTATGTTGGGACAGAATTTTGGTCGGCATAAAACGGAGATAGCGCTATAGAGAAACAGAGAAAAATGTGTGGAGGATTTCGGACCAATACACACCTTATGGAGGGTAAAGAAATGAGAAAAGGTAATCTATTTACCAGAGCAAAAAAAGCTACAGCGGTAGTGTTAGCTACAGCGATGGTGCTTGGAGCAGCACCAATGCAGAATGTAAAGGCAGCAGATAATTCACCTTATGTAATTTCACAGGGGCGAATGGTTTATGCAAGTTCATCAGCAGGAAATAGTGATCCCGCTTATGCATTTGATGGATCTAAGTCTACCAGATGGGAAAGTGCCTGGGCGAATAATGAAGAATGGATTTATGTGGATTTAGGAAAAGTAACTAATTTCACAAGTATTAAACTTTATTGGGAAGGCGCTTATGCAAAAGAATATAAGATTCAGACTTCCAACGATGAAGAGAATTGGAATACAGTTTATACAAATAATAACTGTAACGGAGGAAACGAGGAACTTAATATACAAGGAAATGCCAGATATGTCAGAGTATATATGACAAAGAAGGCTATGACAGCATATGGGTATTCACTTTACGAATTTGAAGTGTACGGAACAGATGGAGTGACAAAAAGACCCGTAGATTACGGAACAAATATTGCAGAAAACAAAAATGTTCAGGCATCATCACTTCGAGATGTATGGTGGATGTATGATAGTAATGGAGTAATCAATCAGACATCAGTACTTGCAAAAAATGCAGTAGATGGAAATAATGATACATATTGGTGTTCCGGCGAAAGTGATAAACAGTGGTTTATGGTAGACTTGGGAAGAAGCTATGACATTGGTCGTGTAATTATTGAATGGAACTCCGATGCGGGAAAAATGTATGACATTCAGGTATCAACAAATGGAAATGACTGGACAACAGTTTACAGACAGTTAAAAGGATATGGATATGAAGTTGCTAACGTACCAATGTTTGCTACGGCAAGATATGTCAGAATGAATGGATATACAAGAGTTGAAAGTGGAAGCGGATTTAGTATAAAGGAATTTAAGGTATATGAGTACAAAGCAGGAGATGCAAAACCGACACATAGTATACCAAATTTTCCAGAGTCATATGTAGCATCAAATGGAAAAGGAACATACCTTGCAAATTCAATGTACCATGAGAAAACGAAACTTCCAGTGTACAAAGATGATTCTATTAAGAGTCCGATAGACAGTAATGACTGGTGGCAGTCTATTTTAATTAATAAGTTTGGTAATACATTATGTACAATGCCATTCAAGACAAAATATTCAACAAAGGGACTTGGAATATTAACAGCGACAGAAGGCTGGCTTCCGGATATGGGAGAGACAGATGTTAATGTTTCCGTACTTTCAGAAACAGAAACAGATTTCTATATTATGCCGGAAAATCTTGACACAGCAAGTGCATGCGATAAAGTTTCAGGCTATAGTGATTATACAGTAACAGCACAGCTTTGTGATGACAATCATGTAGCAATGACAAGTACATTTGTAAAAGGTTCTCCTTATATTTTCACAGAATATGGTGATACACAGACAATTTTCATTACTTCATCAAATATTACATCCATTTTTGATGGAAATGGAAATGAAATATTAACAAATAGTACAGCAATTAAAGCAGATCATATTGGTATTGAAATCACAGATAGTGATAACAAAGCAAAGACAAAAACCGCAAAGAGTTATTATTGTTTAACTGTTCCGGAAAATACGATATTCAAAAAGACAGGAAGTAACATCAAGATTACATTCCCGGGAAAGAATGGATATATGTCCGTTGGAACAATGTTAAATAAAGGTCAGATAGAGAATTTCTATCGTCATGGTTATGCTTTTGTAACAGATACAAACGTAACTTATAATTATGATGACAGCAAGGCAATCATTACATCTAATTATGATGTAACAACAACAGTAAAAAGAGCCGGATTCTCAAACCAGACATTCCAGTGCATGTTACCACATCAGTGGAAAAATTCTACGGATGATAATAAAGCTTTTGCAACTTATACATCTGTCAGAGGAGATATGAAAGCAATTGAAGGAAACTCTTTCAAGACGGTTTCAGAGTTTGCAGGACTTCTTCCTACTTTTGCACTTCCAACAAATTCAAACTTTGATGGAGAAGCACTTTTAGGATATTTAAATCAATTAGAAGATGCTACAAAGAACTTGAACCCTGCAGGAGATGCTTACTGGGAAGGAAAGAACTTACATCCTCTTGGAATGGGAGTTTTAATGGCTGACCAGATTGGCGCAACAGATTTAAGAGATACTTTCTTAAAGAGAATCAAGAAGATTTTAGTAAACTGGTTTACATACGATGGAAAGGACGATATCAGTTACTTCATCTATAACCAGAACTGGGGAACATTGTACTATGAGTGGAGTGAGTTTGGAGCAAACGCAGCAATCTGTGACCACCATTTCACATATGGCTACTTTATGTTTGCGGCAACAGTGCTTGCTACATATGATGAAGAATTTTACAATGATTACAAAGGTATGATTGAAATGATGATTCGTGATTATGCGAACCCATCAGATAACGATAGTGAATATTGCAGATTCAGAGCGTATGACCTATATGAAGGACATTCATGGGCAGGCGGATATGCAGATAATGATTCAGGTAATAATCAGGAATCAGCCAGTGAGTCTTTATTCAGCTGGGTAAGCATGTATCTCTGGGGTGTACTTACAAACAATGACACATATAGAGATGCAGGTGTGTTTGGTTTTACAAATGAAATGGAAGCAGTAGAACAGTACTGGTTCGATTATGACAAAGATAACTGGGTTGAAGCATGGCCATATGACGTAGTTGGTCAGGTATATGGCGGTATCAACTTCTACGGAACATTCTTCGGAGGACAGCCATTATATGTATACGGAATCCAGTGGTTACCGATTTCAGAATATTTAACATACTATGGTATGAATCAGGAAAGATGTGCTGAAATTTATAAGAGCCTTGAAACAGACACAGATGATGCGATGGATAAGGCAGTGAAAGTTGCAAACAAAGAAGGAAAGAGTCAGGAAGAAATTGATAAGATGTTAAGAGAGTATCCACATCCGGATACAGGCTGGCAGCATATTACATGGCCATTCCTTTCACAGACAAATCCGGACCTTGCTTTAAACAAATTCTTAGAGAATGATACAAAGGTACAGAGAACAGATACAGCAAATACTTATTGGTTCATTCATGCAATGAAAGAATTAGGAGTTAAGACTACAGACATTATTGCTACAGGAGATTGTTCAGCAGCAGTTTATTATAATAAGTCTACAGATAAATATACAGCAACTGTTTGGAATCCAACAAACGAAACAAAAGTAGTAACATTTAACAATAAGTCAGGAAGAATTGGTACAGCAACCATTGGTGCTAAAGCCTTAGTAAGTTTTGAGGTATATAAAGACAGAAACTTTAATATTGTACAGGCAGAAACACCTGAAATTTCCGTACCATCTGGTGAATATGATGATACACAGTATGTAACAATTAAAACCAAAACGGAAGGTGCAACAATTCACTATACAGTAGATGGAGCAATGCCTACAAAATCATCACCGATATATGATGGCACATTTGCAGTATCAAGCACTGCTACAGTAAAAGCAATTGCAGTAAAAGATGAATGTATTACATCAGCAATGGCAACCAGCACAATTACAGTAAATGGTACACCGGTATCTCTTGATACAAATATTGCTCTAGGCAAAGAAGTAACAGTATCTTCAGCAGAAAATCCATCAGTTGGTGGAGATAAGATTGTAGATAATGATACAAGTACAAGATGGTCATCAGAGTTTAATGATAATGAACATTGTACAATAGACTTAGGAAGAAATTATACAATTAATAAAGTAACATTTAACTGGGAAGCATCTTATGCAGAAGCATATAAGTTACAGACATCAGTGGATGGAAATAACTGGAATACAGTATATGAAACTTCAAACTGCAAGGGTGGAGAAGAAGAAATTATATTTGATGCAACAACATGTAGATATGTGAGAATGCAGGGTGTAAAGAGAGCATTAGCTTATGGATACTCTTTATGGGAAATGGGAGTATATGAGGCAGCTACTGTACAGAACCCACAGTTTAGTCTGGCATCAGGTACGTATAATGGAACACAGAATCTGACAATTACCAGCCCGACAAAGGGTGTAGAAATCAGATATACAACAGATGGTTCCACACCAAATGAAAATTCAAAACTTTATGTTCCAACGGTAAAGATTAGCAAAGATACAACAATGAAAGCTATCGCATACAGAAAGGGAATGATAACATCTGGTGTGTCAACTGCTGAATATAAGATTAATGGTGGAAGTACAGAGGAACCGGGAGATGTTGTTACAGGAGAAAATCTTGCAAAGAATAAGAATGTTACAGCATCAGGAGAAGAAAATGATGCAATGAAAGCATCCAATGCAGTTGATGGTAACAATGGAACCCGCTGGTCTTCAGATTATTCGGATGATGCATGGATTTGTGTAAACCTTGGTAAGACATACAAAATAGGCAAAGTCGTTCTTAATTGGGAAGGAGCTTACGGAAAAGCTTATAAGATACAGACATCTGTAGATGGAAATAACTGGACAACAGTGAAGAATGTAACAGATGGAAA
>CAOXUF010000005.1 GCA_948560485.1 uncultured Eubacterium sp. | reverse complement strand
AACCCACCAGTCACAAGCCCATGGCTCTAATGTTCTTGGGGATAAAGCTTATGGAACATATGCAATACGAAACTATATAACAGGTAAAAATGCCACATATACAATCCCGCCAAAGGCAAACACATTAGAGCCATGGGCTTGTGACTGGTGGGTTTATAGGGAACGTCATTTAGTGGAGTGCTTTTTTAATAAACTCAAACATTTTCGCAGAATTGCCACACGTTACGATAAATTGGCAGCCTCATATCTGGCGTTTATTTATGTTGCAGCTATCTTTATTTTGTCTAAATAGTACATAACAAATGAGTTTTCAGACACACTCTAGCGTGAAATTGTCGAAAATTTGTCTTTTATCGGCTACGATAAAGGGATTAACTGATAAGGAGCATTGCCTATGAAATACAAGATACTGATTATTGATGATGAAGAAATGATATTATCCATGATGGAAAAGTGTTTAGGAGAAGAATTTTCCGTATATACAGCGGAAAATGCAAAAAAAGCGTTAGAACTATTAAACGTAATACCAGATATTATATTGTTGGATATCAATATGCCAGAAATGAACGGGTTGGAATTGTGCCAGCTTATCCGAGGGCATATATCCTGCCCGATTATTTTTTTATTCAAAATAGAAAAATAATAATTGTATGCCAGCCTTTCGGGCTGGCATACAATTATTATTTCCTTTATCAATTCGCCACTCAACACACTCGAAAATCATGTATTTAGATATCATTTGAGTTGATCAATCAAATTCTCTATTCATAAAATAAATTCCATATATATGTAAATTTGAACAATCAGGTAAAATTATTTTATTAACGGAACTGTCTCTTTTAATCTTAAATTCAACCCAGAATAAATGCGCATTATTTAATCGTTGTGTTGTATTTCCATTATCATCTTTTTGATATGTAACTCCACGCCATACTATTTTTTCTCCAAATAACGGTTCGTCATTCACATCCGTTATTTTTATATGTAATTTTTGCTGACTATTATCTGAATACTTTAGTTTAATAACTTCAATACTTTCGCCAAATTCGCTTACACACAAAATACCTACACGCTCATACAAATTTTTATTATTAACTTCTATGCCTTGTCCTTCACAAACAAGATTATCATTTTTATTTTCTGGCGAAATATAAGTATTCACAATAATATTTTCGTCAATTTTTATTATGTTGTCAATATCATCATACTGTAAAAATTCATTTAACCCTGTAAAATCTGCATTACATTCATTATTGTTATAATCTCCAAACGAATTATTATTTAACATTCCTTCAATATCGACAGTATCAATATATACACTTCTTATAATTTCACTCACATTTAACTCTTTTATTGAATCTATATCTATAAACTCTTTGTCATTTGTTTGCAAACACATATCTTTACAGTAATAATCAAATATCTTTTTTTCCTTTTCAACTATTTCAATAATCCTTTTTTGGATTTTAACCCCTACATCATCCTTTCTCTTGAAAAAACCTTTGAACAAAGTGTTTTTCACAACCACCCAAGAACCTACCGCTTCATCCATCAAACACTGAATGCTTTCATCAACTGGTTTTATGTACTTTAATAGATTATAAAATTTTGATGTTTTCACTAATACATCAAGTATTTTATCAAACGATTTTAAGGCTTCCTTAAAATCATTATACTCAGTTTCATAATTAAACATATCTCCATATGCATTAGCTAAACGCATCAGATTATTTATTCTATTTTCAAAAACATGCTTTTCTATATAAACCTTTAATACTTCATTCTTACTTGATTGACTTAATTTACTAGCATTAGTCTTAATTTCATATGTACTTATTCTACCATGGTTTGCCTTAACAAATGACGAAATATCCATTTCGATACTATTCAATCCATAAAATGGGTCGCACAATAACACTCTGTTTGAATCTAATCCTATACATAATCCCAAATGTTTAGTATGCTCTTTTTGATACAAAACATCCCACTCACAATAATAGCTATCTAATCGAACCATCACAACTTTTCCTGCCAATAATTCACTTTTATTTATTGATATTAGCTGTTCTTGAGACAATTCAAAATAATCTTTTATTTTCAAGCCATGCATTTTTTCCAAATAATTATACTCACTATCACCTTGTTTTTTCAATAACAAGCCAGATATTACTTTTTGTTCTCTTTTCGCTTTTTCAAAATCAAATACTATATTTTCCATATCCAAATACATAAGTTGATAGTCTATACATTCTCTATTAGCAATCGTTGCTATACAATCATCAAAACAATATATGGAATTATAACCATTTCGATCTATGTGAGCAATTTCAATATTATTAACTTTATCTTTATTCATATTATTCTTCTCCATTCATAAATTCATTTTTTAAATTATCGATACAATAAAATGTTATTTTTTATACACACATTGTTTACAATAATATGACAAAACATAATTATTTTCAATGAATGTTACTATATGAATGTTATTGTCTATCATAAAAACATCTTGATTTTTAAAGTTTTTATCAATTCCCATTCCTAAATATTTAACATAAGCTTCTTTTTTGGTCCAAACTTCAAAAAAACTTTCATTCGTATTAGCCTTTTGCCTTACATATTCTTTTTCATTTTTTGAGAAAAATTTTTTTACTATTAACTCGTACCTTTTACAGCAGTCTATTTTTTCTATATCAACCCCTATGTCAGAATCAGCTATCACAATTACTAAAACATTATCGGAATATGATATATTAAATTTATACGGAATGTTATCGATATATGATTTTCCTAAGAAAGTCTCTTTAATATCATTATCAGAGATTTTACATCCTCCATCTGATAATAGTTTAACAAGTAATTTCTTTCCTAAATAGCTGGTATCTTTTTTCTTTTAAAGTCATAAATAATGTATATATTTAGCATACTCATTCTTATTTCTGAAAATTTCTTAAATAGTCAGCTATATCTCCTATAGTTTTGAATTCAAGCATCGATAATTTGTCATCTTCAAATTCCATTTTAAACAATTCTTCTAATTCGACAATCAAATTTATATACTGTATTGAATTAATTTTCCCTTCTAATTGAGTTCGTAAATTAACATCTTTTTCTCCCGTTATTGTAGCAAACAATTGTATCAACTGTGATTCTATATCTATTCCATCTCCATAAGATACAGTATTCTGTTGTATACATTGCTCATTTTCTGCATATTTTTGAACCATACACTTTCGATCAATTTTGCCACTTGATGTATATATTAAATCATTAACAAACATACATAAAGATGGACACATATATTGTGGCATTGTTTTCAACAACAGTTGTTTTATTCCATCTTCTGCCAAAAAAAATTCTTCACTGCTTTTTATCATAAATGCACAAATCTTATTATACTTATTAGAAAACCCAACTGCACAACCAGATATTCCTTCAATTTGATTAATATGCGCTTCAATTTCTTCTAATTCAATTCGATGACCATTATACTTTATCTGATTATCAATTCTACCCAAACAAAGCAGTTCACCATTATTCCCATACTTCCCCAAATCACCTGTTCGATATAATCTAGTTATTTTTCCATTAATCTTTTTACTAATAAATGACCTATTTGTTTGTTCTGAATCATTAATATACCCTGCTGCCAAACCTTTTCCAGCTATACATATCTCACCAATTTCATCACTTTCTTTTTCCACAAATATCAATGTATCAGATTCTAAAGATTCCATATTAACCACATATACATCTGTGTCTTTTATTGGTACGCCAATATCAACACTCTTTTTATTAGTTAATTCACTTATTGTCGACCATATTGTTGTTTCTGTTGGTCCGTACATATTAAAAAGTTTTGCAGTAGTATTCTTCTGTAAATCTTTTAATAACTCTTCGGGAAAACTTTCTCCACCAATTAATAATACTTTTACCTGCTTTAAACATTCAAATTGAGGATCAATCTTATGAATCATTCTTAATCTTGATGGTGTAAACTGCAATGTATTAATTTTATTATTTACTATACATTGTGTTAATAGCTTGACATTATCACAAGTTTCATCATCTCCCATAACAACTCTTGCTCCACTATAAAGCGCTGCTATAGATTCCAAAATAAAAATATCAAATGTTGAATTTGTAAAGCACCCAATAATTGTATTTGAATCAATCGATGTTAACTTAGGAACAGATTGAATAAAATTAATCAAACCACTCTTCCTAACTTGTACCGCTTTAGGCATCCCTGTACTACCTGATGTGAAAATTACATATGAAATTTCATTCGAAATATAACCAAATTTAACTGAACCCAAATAATTATGCTTAATCAAATTATCTATCGTTCCAACATTAATAACTTCTATATCCAAAAAATCACATTCTTGCTCATATGATGATATTACAATATCAACCTTTGCCTTATCTAACATATATTCAAGCCTGCTTGTAGGTATTTCTTTGTTCATTAATAAAAAAGTTATGTTCATTTCAAACAATGCACAAACACTAGCTAGTAATTCAACTCCTCTGTCTAAATAAACAGCAACTACACTGTTTCCCTTTAATTTACCGGAAGATATCAGTTTATGTTTTATATTTTCGACTATGCTTTTCATTATCTTGTTATCATAAAGTTGACCATTAAATACAACTTCGCCTGTACATTGTAATACTCTCTCCATAACTAATCCTCTCTTTACCTCCAAGCACAGCATTAATTCCCAGTACTTTTATAACGTTTCAAACTATAATTCCAAAACAAGTACGCCGCACCAAACATAACTATGCCTATTACCGGGGTAATATAACAAAATGTTTTACCTAAAAATTCACCACTATCTTTATCCAACAAATATGTTGCTGGAAAGTAATTAACAAACGCAAATGGTATTATATATGTCATAAATATTTTTACAAATTTAGGAAATATGCTAATTGGATAATTTGCAAACTTTCTTGTATTCCAATATAAAAGTTCCCTTATACTTCCAGTTTTAATAAAGAAAAAACTTAAGGATGCTACAACAAGAAAAATTGCTGCTTGTATAAAAACACCACCTATTATACTACTTATACAATATATAATATTCCAAAAGTTCCAAACGATTTGAACATTATTTGCAGAAAAGATAAACAAACAAATACCTAGTGCACCATGACCTATAGCAGCAAACCAATCTGAATTACTTGCTATAACTTGAAATAGTGCTCCTCGAGGTCTTAATAAAAATCTATCAAATTGTCCTGTATTGACTAAAAATTCAAAATCACGTAATCCTGTAAAAAAAACAATTAAAATCCCATAAGTAACATATACAAAACTAAATAATAATAATAATTCATTAGTATTCCAACCATTTATTTCATCAAAAGTAAGCATTGTCAAATAAATTACTATTACTCCCGTTGCCTCTCTAAAAAAAACTGCTAATGAACGCATACAAGCATCTACTTTATACTGAAACCAAGATTTTATTGTTATCTTGCTATAACATAAGAATAAACTAAATGCATTATAAGTCTTTTCCATTTATTATAATCCGCCTTTCTTTTTAATTCATAAATTGAATTAGTTATTCGTATACAGCATTAAGCCTTAACCACCTTGAACAAAAATTCTTCTTTTCCCCTTATTCCACATTACATTCCCTATATAAAAAAGTACGGCAAACCATAACAACTGTTTAAAATATGCATGGAATATCTCTCCACCAGTTATTTTCCCTAAATATATGTTAACAGGAATATAATATATACTTTCAAATGGTGTAAAAGATATAATATTCTTTAATGTATCTGGTAAAAACCATAAAGGAATCATTATACCTGATAAAACATTTACGACAACATTCTTAATTGTTGATATACTCCATACATTTATTATCCAAAATGCTGACATTTGCACTATTACACTTAATGCCCATAATACACAAAAACCCAAAATCATACCGATAACATAAAGTAGTAAACAAACAAAGCTTTTCGGTGGCAACATTCCAATAAATATAACAGAAATGATAACCGATAATATAAAATGCGTTATCAATTTAAAAAATATGTTACCTAAATCTCTTGCTAAAATACTTACACGCAAATCAATTGGTCTAACCATATCTGTCGAAATAGAACCATCCCATAATTTCTGTTGAATTACAAAATCATTTGTTGAAAAAACCGAACTCATAGCTAGTGATAATATAAAATTTGTTGTAACCATTTCATATGATACACTATTAACAGATATATTATCACCATACAAAGCTTTCCATATCGCACAATATATAAAAATATTAACACATGTACCTATAATACTAAATAAAAAATCCACTCTATAAATCGTATTAGATTTAAAGGCAATTTTCAGATATGCCATAAAAGCTTTCATTATAATGTTATTCCTCCTTCGTAAATTTTTCGAACAATTTCCTCAATATCTATATCTGATATTCTAAAATCTTTCAGCGTAAACTTTTCTGCCAAAAATGTTGTCACCTGCACGGACGAAAGAGTTTTGTTCTCAAACATTATTTCAACTATATTATTTTTTTTATCTTCAATTGTAAATTCACAATCTATAAACTGATTTTCTAAACTTTGTTTTAACAATTTTATGTATTCTTCATCAACTAAAACATCTTTAATTTCTATAGCCAATTTTACACTTCCACCATATTTATCAACTAACTCTTTCACACTTCCATCATACATCTTACTACCTTTGTCTATAATTATTATTCTTTCACATGTTTTAGCTATGTCTTGCATATCATGAGTTGTAAAAATAAATGTAACCTTTTTTTCTTTATTCATATATCTTACAAACTCTCTAATTTTTTCTTTTGCAACAACATCTAAACCTATCGTAGGTTCATCAAAAAATACTAATTTCGGTGAATGCAACAATGATGCAGCAATATCTGCTCGCATTCTTTGCCCTAAAGATAATTGACGCACAGGTTGATTAATAAAATTTGACATGTCTAATAATTCCATAAATTCATCCAAATTCTTCTTATACACATCACTTGGAATTTTATATATATTCTTCAACAATTCAAAACTATCTATCACTGGTAAATCCCACGACAACTGTGATTTTTGACCAAAAACAACACCTATATTTGCTACATATTTTTTTCTATCCTTATGTGGTTCAAATCCCATTACATTAATACAACCACTATCTGGATACAATATTCCAGACAACATTTTTATCGTAGTTGACTTACCCGCACCATTTGCTCCTATAAATCCTACACATTCACCTTCATAGATTTCAAAATCTATACCTTTTACCGCTTCCTTTACTTCATACTTTGGCTTAAATAAATTTGCAATATGGCCTGGTAAACCATTCATTCGCTTACTAATTTTAAAATTCTTTTTTAAATTTTTTACTTCAATAATTTTTTCTTTAATGTTCTTCATATTTTTCACTTAATAACTTTATTTTTTCGTTATTAAACAATCCTTTCTCTCAATAATTGTATTTTTATCACAATTCACTTCTAGAAAACATATTAATCAAATTACATATCTCCTTTTCTTTTCCAATGTTTTCACTAAATTTCACTAACATCCTGTTTTTTGTACTTTCATTATTACGCATACTTAATTTTATTATCATTAATAAAATATTATCCCATTCAATAATAATTTCTTTCATTATATTAATAATGTCATTCAATAGCAAAGATGATTTATATATATAATAATTTTCTAATGCACCACAAAAAAACTTATGTCTTTTAAGCGATATATATAAGTTATCATATATTTTCTTATATTTTTCTGGATTGTTGCAATGTACCAAAATATTCATAACTCCTTCTAATGCCTGTACTCCTTGCTTATCTTTCTTATCACTAAAATATTGATCTACTGATAAATCGATTAAATTCTTAAACAAATATTCTATTGATTTTTTCTCAATCGTCTGGATATATGCCCAATTATTCTCTATTGGTGTGCCACTAAATATGCTTCCATCATATTCATTTTTTGAATCACGTGCCAATAGAAACTCTTCCAAAGATATTTCCCCTTTATATAACCACGGTTCATACCAATCAATCAAATAAACACTTGCATTTTTTAAATCATATCCACACATTATTGCTGTATGTACAGCATGATTTTTTTTATAATTACTTGTGTATGGTAAATAAAATGAATCAACTCCAACAATTATAGGTTCCTTATTATTACTAACAAACGTACAGTTATAGTCAAACACCTCTTTTGATAATAAATTAGGATTATAATACCTATTAACAACACCAACACCTGGCAAAAGACCTCTTACATCCATATGTGTGTATAGCATTTTCTCATACGATTCACTATCAAAAAGCAACGATAAAGACCTATTTATAAAAAAATCAGTATTTTCAATATCTTTTGCTTCCATTAAAATCTTCAAACAATTTTGAAAACAAAAGGATTCATAACCAGAATCATACTTTAGGTCTTTCCAGTAAATATCATGTATATATTTGTTTTCCAATTTCACTTGTCACCTCTTTTACAGTTTCTATTACAACAGTTTTTGTATCAGTATAATATCTTTCTCTTAATCAAATATATTTAATTCCAATGACTTCTTTTTATCCCTCTATCTCGTATAGTTTCTTACAAAATCTTGTATTTTTTCCCTCAGCAACATTATCAATCGGAATATTTAGTAACTTAAGTTTTTCAATTATTTCAATTGGATAAATATTTTTATATTCTATCTCTAATTCATAATCTGTTATTCCTAAATATTGATTTACATCTAACGCGATTTCAATATCATCATTGAATGCATAAATTCTTCTCTCTGTACGTAGTTTACCTGTATATATTGCATCATTAGGAAAATTATATCCACTCATCTTTTTCAATTTATCTTTACTTATTACAAGCGGTATCTCTGTTACTTCTTCTTCATATTCTTCTTTGATATGAAGCGATTTATCCCTTTTTTTAGGTATTTTTACCTGTAGCTTTGTTATATTTCCCTTTTCCCGTATCCTAATAGTCGCATCAACTGAAGCTCCCTCGCATAGATAATAATTATTAGTCTGTTTAAATTCTTCTTCAAAATTGAATGTATCTAATATTTTTTTATATTGATTTTGACTTAATAAAATCTTTATTTCTTTTTCGATCATAAAATCTTTTCATACTCCTTTTGTAAATCTTCAGGCCAATTACTTACATTCTCACCATACTGACTTAAAAATGCTAGTACCAATCTTTCCAAACCATATCCTACACATCCTGTAACTGTTTCCTCTAAATTTTTTATTTTTATATCAAATGGATAAGTAAACGCCGTACCATGTATATTAAATGAAGCAACCGACATGTCTTCTTCCTCTGTATATGCCATTCTTAATTCATACTTACTACTTTCTTTAATTTGCATTTTTTTTAATTTTTGCATTCGCGGTAATATAAATGGATCTGATGCCGTAATTATTTTTGCATTCAAACCTAAGTCTTCTACAAGTTTCTTTGTAAAATCAATTACTTTATTTCTTGATTTATTCACAAATTCAGAGTTACCAATAAATACTATTTCTCTCACATGGTAATCTCGCATACGCCCAAATTCTGCAAAATTAAATCTTCCTTCATTTCTAAAAACACTCTGTGTAAAAGTTACAATTGTATTTTTATCTAATGTTTTACCTTTTAATTCTTCATAAACATGAAAACATGCAGAAGGCGACAACGCATATTGTGGATTGTTTATAATATCTCTATATTCATTTTCATTCATTTTATCTATTTTGTTCAAAACACTTAAATTCTCACATAAAGAACAGCAAAAAAAAGCATATTGAGGGGTTCTCTTTAAATAACCAGTTTTTTTATATACTTTCATTGGTAAAAGAACAGGATAAACTTTTGTTATTACTCTACATTCTTCAGTATGAAACCCTCTTTCAATAAATTTATCAATTACTCTATCAAAATAAGAATAAAGAAATTTTGATTGGGCAGATAACGAAATCATGCCTTCATCAAAATAATGTATTGATTTAAAATCACAAAAAAAAGAAGGTATTTTTACTTCATTCCTATATTTCTCCTCTTCGATATATGCATTTGAAACATAATTGTTTGCTAATGACACAATTGTCTTTTCTATTTCGATACAATCCGCATCATCATGTACTTCAATGCTAAGAACTTTTCCTCTAATTTGGTAAATCAATATATCCTCAGACACAAAACCAATAAGCTTTTTTAATTCTTTAATATTTAATTTATCATTCAATACTATTTCTATTTTTTTCATATCTATTCACCGTTTTTTTGCTAACAACTGTTGCAAATTTTCAATTTACATATCTTTATTTCCCATACAATATTTCTATGTTCATTTCTTATTTTCTTTGATGATAAGCGAGACATTTGAATATTTTTGTGTTCCGAAATCACAAATCCTGAAAATAGGAAATCAAAATTCTGGCACTCGAAAATCGCCTTATTTGTGTTTAATTAAATGTATATTTCCAAGGGAATATTTGTCAAGAACTTGCTGCATCAGCAGTGCGTTGCAGCCTTTATAAATATTCTCATAGAAATATGAACAAGTATACACAAATATGTAAATTAAAAGCGATTTTCAATTCACCAGACAGGTACATGAAACCTATCTGGAATATTCAATATTATTTTCTCAGTATAATTCTTATTTGAACACAGATATCACATTTATTATAAAAGCTAACGTAGCAAAAAAGATTGCTTCTCCAATCTCATTAATGCTAGTTTAGTTTTTAAATCTGTGCCGTGAAATATAGGGACATAAACAATTATACTCTCATTTGTTAATAATAATTAACCCATCATCTTTGTTTAAGAATAAACTTAAATATCACTGATTTCCAACTGCTTTTTCAACAACACTTACTAACTCCCCTATCGTCTTACATTTTCTAACATATGAGAGGTATTCATCCAATTGAATCTCCAGTTGCTCTTCTATATCACATATAACCGTTACAATTCCTACCGAATCTATTCCATTCTCTCTTGATATTTCTGTTTCCTCTGTTACATCTATACTTTCATCATTTTCCTTAATCACTTTTTCACAAGACTCAACAACCACTGCTTTAACATTCATTATTATTTCCTCCTAAAATATTTCTTAAAGTATTTTAATCTCTTTCATAGAAGAATGAAGAACCATATCCCAATGATTAATTACAATAGTTTGGAAATTATCATTCAAATCTCTCAAACTCATATCATCTACAAACCTACCACAAGAAATATGCGGCACATAAGAAGATAAATCACTAGATAGAAATATATCTGTTTCTTCATGCAACAATTCTATAACCTTAAAATGTATATTTTTAATATAATTAGAGTTCTTTATTTCTAAATATAACAATTTATCAAAGAAAAGATTTTTGCTTTTCATCACATTAAATCCACAAATTATCAATGGATCCTTATTTATTCTTAATTCTTTTAACGCCTGTAAAATAATTAATTGTTTCTTATTCGTTAATTTTTCTTCATATCCTACATATTTTACCGAAATATGATGACTTACACGATTAATGTAATTTCTTCTTCTAAACATTTCATCATAGTTTAAAACGCAATTTGCATCAAATTGTATCGATATAGTGTAAGGCACTTTGTCACATGATTTATATACACTCATAATAATACTTCATCCAACACTTTTTTTAGATTTATTAATTTAAAATCTGCTTCATAATTATAAATATCAATCTCATTTTCGATATAAGAAACTATCTCATTTACATTCTTTGCTTTACACTCCTCACATCCTATCCAATTCAATTGATCCGAAATATTTTCAAGCAAATTCTCCTCTATTATTTTTTTCTTATCTTCAGTTATTTTCGCTACTATACTATCGCCAAAATCCCAATGATGATTTACAAAAATTATTACATCAACTTGAGTTTTAGGAACAACATTGATATCAAACAATTCTGAAAGTAATGAATGAGAAATCACCAGCTTATTACATTTTTTTGGTAAATAAATCATTTCATCATTATTTAATAATAAATATTTTTTATTTGGTTCATATCCATACAATTGCTGACTACTTTTTACATCTTCAATAGTAACAAGAAATTTTTCTAATTCCTTGTATTGTTTTAAATTTCCCACACCTATAGTAACCACTGTGGGCCATCCAAATGAAACTAATTGTCCATTATGATCTATACAAAGAAACGCCTTATCATTTGCTACCAATTCTCCCTCTCCCTCTTTGATGAAATTTAATACAGTAGATGTCTTACCATTTCCTGATGCCCCACATAATAAAATACCTTTATTCCGATATCTGATAACTGCCGTATGAAAATATGTTATCGCATCATATCTATCTACCAAATCATACATCAACAAACTTCTTATGATTCTCATGGGAGTTGGCTTTGTGTGTTCATTGCAATCATAGTAAAAGAAATAATATTCTTTTGAAGCACTAATAAGTATAGATATATTATTATCTTTTGAAAACACTCGTTCAACTATTTCTCCTAATTTGCTATTTCTATTGCCATTGTTATCCCACAAAGTCACTCCATATTCTTCAATCCTTGTATTATAGTAATATCCATTCATATGCTCAGTTATATTCCATTCAGATTTTTGAACTAAAATCCTGCATATTGATTTACAATATTCGTCCGCTTTACAGGCATAAACAACTACATCGCTACTTTTCACTCTAGTTTCAATCAAAAAATGTTTTCCTAAGCGATCTGATGCGTAATCACAAAATCCAAATTCATCACAAACAAGTCTAACATGTTTATCATTTAACGAATATACAACATTAAATTGATAGCTTATTTGTTTTTGTATTTTTTCAATTATTTTATCTATCATATCTTAATTGATTTTTTAAATATTTTATCCTTTCATAAGTTCAATCTTTACTTCCAATTATTTTCCATCTATCCTTTTCCATTACAATATAATCTTCAATAATTCTCTTAAATTCAAATGCATTTTTTCCATACAATAATTTATCATAACTTTTCTTAATCAACTCAATCTTTTCATTGGATAAATTATATGATACAACTAATTCTTTTAATGCTTGAAGGCTATTCAAAAAGAAAACAGTCAAGTCCGCTAACATTTCTACTTTCCATTGCTCTCCATAAAAAAGTGCATCCTTTTTATCATATACCTTTTCAATCAATTCACTAGTATCACATTCTAGCATAAAAGACAACAAATGAGTATAAACATCTACAGTATCAACAAAGAACTCAGTACTATTCCTAACAAACTCACACTTTCGCTTATTTTCGGCCAAGACGCCAAAATTATCCAGTTCATTTTGACTAAAATATTTAACTATTTTTTTGTCATTTCCCAATTCGGATAATGCATTGACTCTATCTTCTATTGTTAATTCAAAGCAATTATACAACGGCAAAAGGGTTCTCAATACATTGAGATATGATGAATTTAAAAAATAATTATATCTCTCAAAATCCATCATTGATGTCGTATCTCTATTAATAAAAAAATTATATGAATCTATTAATAAAACTTTTAATCCCTTAACGACCTCAACATTCTGTATTTTGTAATTATAGTTTTTAGGATTAACATCAACAATACTTTCCAACAAATTCTCACCTTTTAAACAAATAGCATTATGTTTTAATTCATATGTAGATATCCTAAATTGAGCATCTTTAAAAAAATCAGCAGAAACTGGATTAATATCTATAAATGGCGAGCGCCCAATACTTTCATTTGACTTTACATATTGTACCATATCACCCATCAATCTTTTTTTGTATTCTTTATTATTCTCATTTTTCTTATCTTTAGGGATCACAATAAGTTCAATATCACTGTAAAAATCGATATTTTCTTGATTTATTTTGTATGATAATTTTCCTATTGACGTACTACCATACAAGAAAATATGTGTGCATTCTTTATCAAGTATATTATAAATGTCCGTCAAT
The DNA here is from genome assembly GCA_948560485.1 of uncultured Eubacterium sp. Next base: position 11,892 of record CAOXUF010000005.1, on the reverse strand, counting down.
ATACTATTAATCCTTTTGTCATATTTTAATTCTTCAAATTTCATCATCTACATCACAATAAATATTATATATTTATTGTCCTCCTAATATTATATAGTAATAGTTTTTATAGACCCTCTCCAAGGTCTGTTTATTCTATACTATTAGAGATACTGTGGATTGTTATTTTATTCCTACTACTTGGTGGTTACAGAAAGGATACCACCACAGTCTCTTTGTATATTTGTTAATCAGTTAGATACCGCATGACGGTTTCTTCTTTATTTTTCAGTATACCACAAAACAACTTGCTTTTGGATTTTTTATTCATAAAAAGCTGTGGTTTCTGACAAAACTAAATTTATGTTTCTTCATAAAAATATACTGAACAAATAATTACTTATAGACTTATCTGTTTTTGTTTAAAACCACGAATAAACATCTCGATTTCTGCAATTATCTTTATTATTTATTATAATTCAATCAATCTTTAGTCATGCGTCAAAACAATGCATAATACAATATATTCGTACACCATTATTTATTCTTTCTTAATGGACACAAAGGATCAACATCATCAAAATTATTGTATGCCATATATGTTCTTGCTCTACATCCTCCTCGACACTTCGAATAATTACTGCAATTTTTACAAACATCATTTCCATTAAAGTTTGTAACTCTGTTTGACTCATCCCACAAATCCAAATAAGAATCATTTTTTATATTGCCAATGAAGAACTTTTCTCCAAAAAAGAAACATGGAGAATAATAACCCTGTTCATCAATCCAAATGGCTTCTTTTCCGCAATGGCACCCAAAATCAGAAGGAGTCACCCAAAACTTATCATTTTCAATATTTGACGGTGTAATAATTTGAACTTTAGATTCAATAGCATTTAATTCTTTTAAGCAATCTACATATTGTTCTTGTGATATTATAATATCTTCTTCCTTTGCTCTTCCAAATTCCATCAAAGGAGTAAATCTAATAAGATCAACCTCATACTCCTCTGCGATTTTTACAATATCTGTCAATTCTTTTATATTATTTTTACTAATTGAAACTCTAATTGCAACTTTTGAGGTTAGTTTTTTTAAATTTTCCAAAGCTTCTATCGCTTTTAAAAAGGTTCCTTCACCTCTCAATAATTCATGATTTTCTTTTAAGCCGTCAAAACTAATCCATAATGTATCTAAATCCATTTGGTTCAATTTTGAAACAATTTCATCATTAATAAGTGTACCATTAGTCACTACCGAAACCGCCAATCTTTTTTTCTTTCCATATGCTAAAATATCCATTATATCTGGTCTAGTTAATGGTTCCCCACCACCTATACAAATAAAAAACGTTCCTGATTTTGCCATTTCATCGAATAAACTATATATTTCTTCTGTAATCAACTCATCTTTTAACTTTACAGCAGAATTCGAAAAACATTGTTTACATCTTAGATTACAACCTTTAGTTATGTTCATAGAAATTTTTAATGGCGCCGACAATTGTCTTCCATTAGGAATAAATTTTTCATTCAAAATCTCATAATCACCATCAATTAATTTCATAATATTATTTTTTTGTTCATTCGAAAAAAATAACTGGTTTTTTAATTTAGTATCAAATACTCTAATTCCAAAAAATTCATTTACAACAATATACCTATTCATAATCAGATCTCCTAACATATACTGTGTTGTGCTTTATGCATATTAATATTTTTTCCACATGTTCTACAACAACTCTTTGCTTTTCCACATTTAATGCTTTTTATTTTCCAGCTTTTTTGTAATTCAACAAATGCCTCACCTCTTACAATTTCATCAATACTATTTTCAAATGCGGATGTATTATAATTTCTCCAAATTTTATACTCATTTAACTCTCTCTCATCTGTAACACCAAATAATTCACCATAACATACTTGTTGGTAAACTGTGCAACAAGGATAAACATTACCTTTTGCACTAATAAATATTCCTTGAGTTTTAATAGCTTGACATTCTATATCCACACTATCGTAATAATTCTCCAAAGAATTATATTCTTGTATTTTTTTTAATAAATCACCTTCACAACTATTTCTGTATTTTTCATCGGGCAATTCTAGATATTCTGTAATATTACCATGATTATCATAAATAGGATGTCGCCCATACGGCATAATTGTACTATCTAGGCTTTCATCTTCTTCAAAAAGATTTTTAAAAAATCTACTGGTTTTTTTTACTTGAAATTCCTTAAATCCTAATTTTTTACTTAGTATCCTCGCCATCTCAATCTGATGCTGATTATGCTTAAATGCAATATAGTCCCATTTAGCATTTCCACCTGCATCAATAAATGCTTTCGCATTTCTAAACACAATATTAACATCTGTATTTCTTCTGTGAATCGCCGACACTTCATCAATCCCGTCAATTCCAAAAATCACACTTCCATTATTTAAACATTCTGCTAATCTTTTCCACCACCTCTCATCATGAATCCCACCATTAGTATATAAATTAATATATATTTTTTCATTACAAGCATAAATATATTTAATAATTAAAATTAAATCTTTATTATTAATTGGATCACCAAATACTCCACATATACTAACAAATTCTAACTGTTGCAAAAAGCTATGTGTAAGTATTTTTTTACAATCATTAAATGACAAATCTGTAATTTCTAAATTATCTCTTACTTTACCTTTAAAATTTCTTGCACACATAGGACAAGCTGCATTACATCTTGTTGTCAACTCTAAATGCATGCCTGTAATCTGTTCGTACCTAATCATTTCATTGTCCATATAATTCTCCTATCTTTGTTCCTCTTTTATAGCATTTATCAAACTAATTGCTTCACTAAAACGATTTGAAAAAACCAAATCTGTATTCAATATCAAATAGTCTGGATTAAGATTAATTGCTAATGTAATATCAATGACATCACTATGAGAAGGTAAATAATTATTTTTTAAAGAATTCAAAAAACCTGAAGCAAACATAAATTTGCAATTGCATTCATTGCAAATCTTCTTTGTTTTCAGTTCATATTCCATAATCCTATGTATTTGACTATTAACAATCAAATCCCCCCTTCCAAGCATTATCTGGTCAGAAAATTTTGCTATATAATGCAGGTTTTTCATTGCTTTTTCAGTTTCTACTTTACTAATAAACAATATATCGGAATATCTGTTTTTCAATTTTTTTGCATCTTCCAAGTCTTTCAATTCTTCTATAAACGATAAAGCAAATACATCTACTCTATTCAATCTATTAATCAACCTATCGACAATATCATAATAGCCATTCTTTTCAGTATTGCCAGTCGTTATGCCCTTATCTGAATATACTTTATACGAATTCAAAGCTTTAATCTTGATTCTATAATCATCAATAATGTCGATAACATCGAAGCAGCACTCTCCCATATCATAAAATATTTTCTGTCCGATATAAAATTCATCACTATTCAACTTGCTATTCAGAACTATTTCATTATCTTTTATTTTTGATTCATCTAAATGTTTCAAACATAAAACATATTCTTTTCCTTTTTCTATTAGAATTTTTCTATTTCTACATATCAATCGGTTTTTTCTTCCTGGATAAGGAATATCAACCATAATATTTATGTCTGGATGTTTACACTTGAGTTTATTAATAGTTTCACAAAACACAATTTCTTCTTTTTCACTTCTAACTTTTGCATAATTAAAGCGATAATCATACACACCATATTTTTTCAGTTCATCAATCTTGGATGACAATTCAATGTCATGCCTTTCTTTTACTGTTGCTATTATTTTCATAATATTTCCTTACACTCTTTTTATTTTGTCTAATATACTAAGATTATACGGAATCTTATTCTTTTCAGAATAAAAGCCTAATAATGATGTACTGTCATGATAATCACTCCCTCCAGAAATCAACAATTTTTTTTCTTTACAAATTTCTAAATAATTATTTACATCTTTTGTGTAACTATTATATACCTCTATGCCATCTATTCCTCTATCAATTAAACATTTAATACATTCTTCCTTATCAATATTATTCATATGTATCCTATCCGGATGTGCAAGAATAGCAATACCACCAGCTACATGTATCAAATCAATTGCTTCTCTAGGTCCCATACATTTTTTTTGAACATATGCACACTTTCCTTTTATAAGATATCTTTCTTTCGCCTCATGATTTGATGTCGCAAAACCCATTATTGCCAAATAGTTTGCAACACTATCTATGGAAAGCGTCTTCATTTTTTTAATAACATCTTTTATAGTTATTTCCTCACTTACATGAATACTTAATAGCCTGATTACTTGACAAATTTCTTTATATCTTAAAATTTTGATTTTCTCTAATGCGTTAATCATCTTTTCGTTATTTATGTCAAAATCATACCCTAGTATATGTATCGAACAATCATTGTATCTAGTGCTAATCTCAATTCCTGATATAATATCAATATTATTCTGTTCCAAATCTATTCTATCATAACCTTCAATCGTATCATGATCTGTGATGGAGATTACCTTAAGATTTTCTTTTGTAGCTTTTTCAACTAATTGTTGAGGAGATAAACTTCCATCTGATATACTAGTATGAATATGTAAATCTATTTTTTCATCATTGCGTAAGACCAATTACTAATCCTCCACTTCTTTATTATAATCTCTCGGAATCTCTAAGCTAGCAAATACAAGGCTTTCAGATTCCTTTTTTATGAAAATCCCCCACTTTTTTGCAAAAAACTCTTGACAAAACCATCAAAAAATGCGGCGCTTCGCGCCCTTATTTATAAAACGTTTTTTCGATTGGAGGCGATTTTATTGTTACCTGTTAACTGCGACAGTCACTCTGACTACCAGAACTTTGTTGTTGAAAATCTTCGTAAATATTATCCTGATCCAGATGCTATTTCTCGTGCTACATGGGACATTATTGATCGTTTTTGGAATCTCGATATCTCCTTCACTGATCAGATGATGAAATCAAAGTATTCCAAATATGCTCCTGTCCCAAGAACCCCTTCCTGTATTCAGTGCTCTTATTTATTGTCCATTGATTTCAAAGTGACATCCATTACTGAATGAGTTGCTCAATTGAAAATCAATCCTTTGTACGCCATTCTCAGCGGTTTTGATGTCGGTAATACTCCCGGCGTTGGCACCTTTTATGATTTCTTCTCAAGGCTTTGGAATTCAGAAGATAACAATTTGAATCCTCATCTTCATAAACTCAAAACGCCTGTTAAAAAACCTAAGAAAAAGGGGTTAAAGCAGATTCTGTTGATAAAACAACTGTTGATGAGCTTTTTAAGGAATTAGAAGATAAATCTTTTTCTATCGAAGATCAGCCCTATGGCTCTTTGTTTCTTTTATATTCCAAAGAATTCCTTCGTAAATCGTTAGATAAAGGTCTGATCAACAACTTCCATTTATCGATTGCCGGTGATGGCACTCCGGTTGTCACATCTGCCAGAAAACGAAAACACCGTGTCTGCGACTGCGCAAAAAGGGTATTAACGATTGTAACTGCGAAAGATATTTCTCACAGCCTGATTGCGATATCGGCTGGGATTCTTCCAGAGGCGGCTTCTATCATGGCTATGATTTATATATGATGGTTGCCTCCGATTCTGAAAGCGATCTTCCTGTCTTTCCTCTGCTTAATCCTGCTTTCATGCATGATTCTCATGGTTTTCTTCATTCTTTCTTTCGAATGAAGAACTTTTTGCCGGATTTTCATGTTGAGAAACTGCTTCTCGATTCTGCTCACGATGCCATGCCTTACTATGTTTACTGAAAAAGGCACGGCATCCAACCCTTCATTGATCTCAATGAAAAACGTGGTATTAAGGAGAGATACAAGGATGATTTCACCATCGGTAAAGACGGTATTCCCGTCTGCCGTGCCGGAAAAAAATGAACCATGACGGTGTTGAAATCTCAAAAGCAAGAATCAAATACCGTTGTCCTCTGGCAAGCAGAAAATACGGCTGCTCCTGTGATACGCCCTGCTCTGACTCCAAATATGGCAGAACTGTTCATCTATCCATGAAAGATAATCCGAGACTGATCAACATCCCTCCACGTGATAGCCAACTTTGGAAAAAGGAATACAATGCAGTTAGACTTTAAATTAGAAGACGGCAGGCACCGCTCGACTAAGATGTGGTACTGCCGCCTCTATCATATCCTGATGCTACAACAGCTGGATGCATGGGATTTGCCATTTGAATCCATCCTCAGAAAGTTGATTTTAAATGTAGCATAATCCTAACCAATATCATACCTCATTTTTTGGCTTAGCAACAGTGTTAAGTCTATTTCTTGTATATTTTTTCCCGTTTTTGAATAATATTTACTTTTCAAAGTTCAATGCCAGATTTATCCGACTTTGATCACTCAAGATTCCAAGAGATCATTATTAATTAACAATCAATTATTTTTCGAAAAATCTATACAATAATTTAAATCAAACGACTCATCAATATAATCTTTTTCCCTACTTATGATATCATTTGTTCCTAACACTTTTACTTTATTGATAATAGACTCATCAACATTCACACCTTCTAATATTTGCTTGTAACTCTCATTCGGATACAATTTGTTCAAATAAAAAAAAGTTATAAAAATATCTTCGTCACATTCAAACTGAGTCACTTTTTCCGACCACAACTTTAACTTCTCTTTGCCCAAATATCTAATTGTATTTTCTATATCTACCAATTTATATAGCATACAATCTCTTTTGTCTTTTACCCAAACACTATTACTAGTTTCTCTTGCAAAGTGGATGCATAGGTGAAGTAAATGCGTTTCCCAACGCAGACCTCTAACTGAATAACCATTTCCTTCATACACATTTGTTCCATAATCAAAAAACTTCTTTGTCAACCCTTCTTTTGTATTATCAACTCTAAAATTAATATCCATTTTATAATACGGAATTAAAATTGAGTCATCTACATTTCTATAATAAGGAATTAAATCATGAAATTTTAATCTCTGAATCATTTTCTCCCGCTTTGATGCTTCTTCCCTATTACTGTTAACACTTTGTATAAATCCATTATTCCTTAAAATACTATCAATATTTTTAATTTCAGTTTCTGGTACCAAAATATCTATATCATTTGATCTTCTAACCCCAATCTCATACATTGAAGCATTATATATAACACCTTTTAATCCAGCATACTTTATTCCTTCCTTTTCAAATTGTTCAAATATCTTACTAAAGAATTTCATATTTTCCATCGTAATATATTTGTTCAACTTGTAAATTAATGACAATTGTTTATTTACTTCTTTATATAAGTACTTTTTTTCATTTTCAGATAAATATGAAATAAAATACCCAGACAACCTATGATGTATCAACTGTCCAACAATATAACCCCAATCCAATTTTAGCGAGATAATTTGTTTAATTTGATTTTCTTCGTTTTCCGTTCTTCTTTGTAAACATGTTAATAATATTAATTTATTTTCATCTTTCACCGTTATCATCCACCTTTCTGTAAAATCCGCCAATATGCGATATAACTATAAACCATAGCTTAGCCATTACTTTTATTTTGATAAAATCCCCATAAAACCGACCACTCTACAGTTTATGTAGTCAGTAATAGTAAGACTGTATAGCACAACCTATCGTTTTTAACATCAGCACTTATACATTAATGTTCTATTTTCTTTTATCATTTCTATGCTGATGTAAGAATAAATCGAAATCCGCATAATATAATTCCCTTTTCATATAACATAAAAACAACTAACATTATCGACTTACTCATTCACTTTTGACTACTTAATTATTTTTATAAACCATTATATAATACGGCATTATATCTACTTTTGTCATATAACTGAAATCTTTTCATTACTGTAAAAACTATTTATAGATGATATAATAAGTAAAAAACATCTTCTTTCTTTACCAAGTTAATCACTTTCAAAAGTTCCATCAATATTACCTCTTCCTATTGCAATTACGGCAAATCTTTCAGAATGTGATATACTAAAGCGAATATTCCCTTCTATATATGGTTTTCCAAATTCTGAAGTCTTAATATCACTATATTTACACATTAACTTATAATCATCATTTAATATCCTAATCAATTGGTCCCTACATTTTTTCTTATCTCCTCATGACTCTCATTTCCAAATAAATTTATCAAATACACTTTCATAATATAGCACCTTTTATCCAAACTTATCCTTTGCATATCATTATTTTCTGACGAACTATACCCATATGAATAATCACATTATTCAAACATCATCTTGTCCTTGCCGCATCTGCGGTGCATAGCAGCCTTTATAAATATCCTTGTAGAAATTATGATTTGACATGCACAAAAACGAATCTAAAAAGTGATTTCCATATTGCCGGACAGGTGATGAATTTTGCTTGGTTCTTCCGCAAATATAAGTATTTGCCAACTCCCAGAAATCAAAATGTATTTGTTTATCAGCATTTCTAAAATTAAGTTAAGGCAGAAAATTAGTAATTGTGGAAGAACCTTTTGCTCTGGATTATTCACCATTAACTTATACACAAACTCAAGTGTTTACCTAATCTTATTATCTTTTGAATTTATTGGCTTCTTCTGGAAACTCCGGTTGATGCACTACCCATACACATGCTGAATTTGCAGTCTGCACCACCATCATCATTGCCAACGCATTCACACATCCTAATGCCACCTTTTTTAACATTCTTTTTAACTTCATCCTTAATTCCTCCCTAAGTTTATTTTATTGATGTACACATCTTACAATAAATAATTCCACTTGAAAACCAAATGTCCGAATTCTGTCGACTTATGTCCGAATTTTGTTTTTGAAAACAAAAAATAGCCCAATTTACCTGAGCTATCTTCTATTCTCATTCTATTCAACTGGCAAAATCAATACCACATAAAATTTTTTATTTTCCGTGTAATAACTAAAACTTCCATTATATTTTTCTGCAGTTTTTGTTATACTCTTTAAACCTATACCATGCATACCTTCTTCTTTTTTCGTTGTTTGGATTACTCCGTTTTTCTCTATTATCTCTTCTCCATAATCATTAACCACTTTAATGATACACATCTTTCCTTTCTTGTGCATAAACATCCTGAAAACCACTAACGGAGTATTCACTTTACCTGCCGCCTCAAATGCATTATCTAATACATTCCCCAGCATTGATACTATATCTATGTCTTTTACCTGTTTTATAATACATCCAGGCTCTACATATACATCAAATTTTATTTCGTTTTTGTCCGCTTTTACTGCATATTCAGATAATATAGTGTTTATTATTCTGTGGTTACTATATTCATATATTTCTCTTTGTGTAAGCCTGCCTGTTAAATCTTCAACTATCTCACGTATGTTTTCTACATTATGTTCCATCGCTAGCTGCTCTATAGCTTTTAAGGAATGTGTCATATTGTGAACAGTTTCATTATAATTATCATTCAGTTCAGCTATTTTAGTCAATCTCTCTATTTCCGCATTTTTATGGATCAATTCAATCTCCTGCCTTGCTGATTCGCTTATATCTTCTGTATGCTTTTGGAACGCATAAAACAATACCATATTACCTAAAACCATAAAGACAAAAAATAACGTCATTACAGTTCGTAATATTATTTGTCCAGCAAAATCAACACCAGAATAAAACACTGTTAGCATTGCTCCTAATGTAGCAATTGGAACACACAGATATATAAAGAATAACTTATTTGTCATTTTGCTGTGCGATTTATCTGATGTCTGTTTTAGTACCAGAAATGCTATAAAATTTATAAATTTTATAACTACTATCTGCCATCCATAATCGGATATGGGAACTACACCTGTTTTTAATAACATTTCTGATGTTGTTTGAGACAATATCAAAAACAGAAATTCAACTCCAACCATCACTAAATATGCTATTACAAAGTATCCTATCCTCACTCCCACTTTGCTTTCAAATAGGACGCTTACAAATATCCACATTAACAACGGAAACATTATAAGATTTACAGTCGCATTACCAATCAAATTAATTCCAAATAGAGTCATACTTGTCACTATAAAAACAAGAATTGTATGTTTTTTTTGTAGTTTGAAATCAAAAAAATTTCGGAAATAATCAAACAGCAAGAAAACTTCTACTATACATCCAAACAACATAATACTCTTGTCAAACCATATCATTTTGTTCGCCTCGCAATCTAAAGATATTTATTTGTGAAACGCTTGACAAATGCATCCCTAAAACTATTTTGATATGCTCTTGCTATTTTCATAACCTCTCCATTGTCGAATTGAAAATCTTCCGTATGCAGTAATTCTATATGATTCATATTAACAAGATATGTACTCTGGGCTAGTGCAAACCCAAATTGTTCCAGTTCTGCCAGTAATTGCTCCGGTTTCTTATCAACAAGAAGTTTCGCCTCGTATTTTGCTTCTTCACACGTTAGACACACTACAATTCTTCCACCTCTTTTGGCATTCTCTATATATAAAATATTTTTCATTTTTACCATCTGTGTCGTCCATCTGTAATGTGCCATAATAAATGGTTCATTCAAGTTTTTTTCGACCTCGTCCAAAATCTCTTTCATTGTTTCTACTAACTCCTGACGGAGTTGTTGTTTAAGTAAATATCTAAATGGAGTTGCTTTGAAGGATTGAATGGTGGGCTGGCAGACTCCTGAACAAAATGCAAGAACTGCATACGGAAACTTTTTGCGAAATATCTGTGCTGTTTCATCACCATCTATTCCGCCAAGCTGCATATCCAGAATCAGCAAATCATAATTAATACCTCTGTCCAAATTACGAACTAATTCTTCTCCTGACATAAATTCATATATTTTAAGATCTATATTTTTTTCTCCTTTCGCTTCCTGAAGAACACCTTTCATATATGAAATATATTCTCTGCTATCATCACATATTGCTATATGATACATAGGGTTTTACCCCTCCCCTTCCTTTTTTTGTAATTAGACATTATATCATATATATCATTGCTTTTCAACATCTTTTTATTTTTTTCTGCTAATTTTTTCTAAAAACAGCATTACTACTTGGGTGACATACGAAAAATCAATCACATACATAATTGTATTCCATTTTGCCAACACCATAGCAATAAATATAAATAAATGAACCAATACGATGACATGAATTTTGTTCTTGTATACTTTTCGTTCTTCTTTTGATATTGGTTTTGACTTTGTATCCATAGGTGCCATGCATAAAATGCCCAGCAAACATATGATAAATAAAACAAATAAAAGAATGCCTGTAAAGGCTTGTACCATATACTCAGCGCCTATAATCATTAATATAATAATAAAATTAGAATATATCGTGCATTTCCACAATTTGTCTGCATGCCAGCCACCACAAAAGCTTCGCAAAGGAATGTAGATTACGCAAAATAAAGTTATCAGCAGCCATTCTCCTGAAATCCCTGCGATAATTGCGGCAATGATAATATTTATAAACACTTCACAAACCAGTATATAACCATACCTATAAATAGCTACTTCCTCTTTTGATATCATATTTTCTTCCAACTGCTTATTAATCAATTTATCCACAAGCTTTTCTATCATATATTCACCCTATAAAATCACATTTTAAATTTAGAATATAATATTCTAAACTACTTGTAAACCAAATGTCCGAATTTTGTCGACTTATGTCCATATTTTGTAGCTAACATTATCTTAATCATACTTTTTGAACAAAATTGATGTGCAATGTTTTGCCAAAGTTGTGTGTGATATTTTCTTTTTTTAAACTGATGGTGTATCATTTTAGTTGACACCTTATACTCAAGGATTTGATGTATAATCAAAGAGAAATAAGGAGGCAACTACAATGGCAAAAA
>CAOXUF010000004.1 GCA_948560485.1 uncultured Eubacterium sp. | reverse complement strand
CAGCAAAAATGAAACTGCCGCTTCACGAATCTTTATTCATTAAAGCGACAGCCCCCTGATTATGAAAAAATTTATAACATCAATAAAATCAATTTATCTTAACCATATTATTTTTCACAAAATAAAAACGATAATAAAAAACAATTACATAATTGATGAATCATATGAAATGATATATGAATTTATATTTAAAATGAACTTTTTATTTTTATATTCATATATGAGTACCCCATCTAAATTCATCAGCTACTACCTACCTTCTTTCACTTACTTTCTTACCTAAAATATTAACAAGCTATCTGCTCAGGGAACAATGTCTGGAACTCTACCCCGCTGCTTAAAATAACTTTTACATATTCAGCAACCCTTTTATACTCTGCACAAATTTTCATTATCTCCTCAACAGCAAAAGGAATCCCCTGTACAGCCCTTCTCATACAAAAAATAAAATCAATCCCCATATCCGCTTTAAACTCATTATTTAAGTTACAAACCTCGTTTACTGTATATGCCAGTTCTTCCTTATCAAGGATGTCCTCATAATCATCACGCATATCCACAATTGATGATAGCTTTACTCCCGTACTGTCCTCATAATCATCAGTGAAATACTGCCTTCTTTTCAGCTTATCTATCTCTTCTTGATACTTCCCATTCTTAAACGCTGTTACCCAGCCATGCAAATGGAATGGCTTATCAAGGTAAATCCGCCCGTCAAGTGCAGACTCAATCAGCTCAAAACCATAGTCAAAATTTTTAAGGTTATCCTCAAGATTTCCATTATCATCTTCTAAATCCTTAAATAATACATTAAGCATTTCACCTGTCAACTGCTTTGAATAACTAAAACTTCTTAAATACATAAACATTCCTACCTTTCTTTGAATGAGTACCCCACGCATCCATGAGGTACTCCAATTTTTACATTGTCTTGAATAACAATATTTATCTCTGTTTAATATGACAACCAATTCATAGCAAATTTCTTTTTCTTTATAGCAATTTCCATCTCTTTCAACTTTGTCATATCATCAAAAGATACAACACCTAGAATAAAACAAAGAAAAGGAATCCAAAATGAAAATCTAAAATCTTGAAGTGCATTATACTCATAGTCACTTTTACCTTCTATCTCTACACCTACCTTGTTTAATTGATTTTCATCATTAGTACAGGGTCTTAGCATTAACTCTGTAATCGCACCTTGACAATGACTTAAATGGTCAATTTGCAAACCTTCAATGTTATAACCCAACTCCTTCATATAAACTCTATGTACTTTTACATTTTTCTTCCCATTATAATCCATAACTGGTGTAAGTTCCGAATTCTTATTGCTATGTCCATTTAATCGAATAATCTTATCAAACTTGCCATCTTTCATATAATGTCTTTTTGCAAACTCAACATCCATAATAATCGGTAAACAATACTCCCTTCCCTCTCTTATGGCATAAGTGAAAGCAAAAATATAATCTAACCCAGCTTTTGTAAAATAGTCAGTCTTAGCACATCCCCTTCCTGTACAAGACATGTGTGTAAAACCATCTTTATCTACCAGTTGTTTCATCAACTCAAACTGCTTATCCTCATCTTGTCCTACAAACATCTCAATATAAACATTTAAACGACTTATATTCTCTGCTAACTCAAAATGTTTATCCTCGCTCTCTCTCGTAAATACCTCAGCATAATCATTTAAACAATACAAATTTCCTACCTTCTCTTCACCTGACAAATTCTTTACCCCATTCTCAATAATAGATTTGCCAACATAACCATTTGAACCATACATAATTACTACCTACCTTTCTTAAATAAACTTTCTTATTAGTGCTACCCTACTCAGCAAGTACAACTCATAGAAAAATATTTTTTCTACTTGTACTGCTTTATAATAGATTTGTTATATATTGGAATACCAAAGAAAAAACTGATGAAATGGTAAACCATATGAACAGGAAACTATTTTTCTCCCTGCCTTTTAATAGATTATTCCTGTATTCTTTATCCCCAAAAACATATTGGTAAACGTATCCCCAACTGGACATACCCCATTTATAAATTTAGACCAATCATTAAAAATACCTTCCAGACTTGCCATACAAATATCTATCTTGGAATTTTAAATACAAAAGAGCTGCCTCTTTCTTCTCTTGTGGGCAAAAAAATAAGACCTGCCAGCTATCGGCAAGCCTTATTATCTTTTTTAAGATACCTTCAATTTTCCATCTGAACAAAAAGAAACCAATATATCAATCAATTCATGGTCAAATCCTTCTGAGTAAACCATCTGCTGTATTACCTGCATTGGCGGATAGGCACTCTTATATGCCCTTACAGATGTCATGGCACAAAATACATCAGCAACAGCAATCACTTTTCCAAACTCACTTATTTCATCTCCCCACATCTGGTCTACATACCCACTTCCATCAAGCCTCTCATGATGTTGAAGAATACCTGATAAGATTTCTTCATCTTGAATAAAATTCTTTAAATGTCTATACCCCACAATAGGATGCTCTTTTACAATCGCATACTCCTTTGCGGTTAAACAGCCTTTCTTGCCTATAATACCAATCCCTGTAAAAATCTTGCCAATGTCATGCAGATACCCTGATATTGCTAAATTTACCAATCTCTCCTCTGAAAATCCTCTTTTTACCCCGATAAGTACCGCTAATCCTGCTACTTCCTGTGAATGGGTAAATGTTTCTGTATCAAATCGCTTTAAAGCATGGTAGAAATCAGATACTCCAATATTCTTTAATATCCTATCTTCTGCCTTAGAAATGTAAATACTTACATCTTCCAACTTTTCATCTTGAATCACTTTTATCACCTCTCTAACCACTTTACCATGAAAAAAGATGGCTCTCCCTCTCAGGTAAGCCATCCCTTCCTCTGAACATTAAGGCATCTGAGCCTGATAGACAACATTCATTGTATCTTTGTTATCCCTTAAAGCATTTCCAGCCCTACTTCCAAGAAACTCTATATACTGCTCCTCTGTGCCTGAAAAATAAACATTCTCTATCACTGCATTATTTGTGGCATACTTCGCTAATGTCACCCCTGAATCAGTGTAGTCAATATATAAATTCTTAATCTTCGCACCATGAAATACATACTCAGTTGCTAAAAAGGTATCTTTTACAATACAGGTATCAATAGTCGTATCACAAAATGCCCATGTCCCAACAGTGACTGCATTCCTTAAATCCGCACGACTGATAGAAGCGGTACAGCCATCCAATGCACTTTTTCCAATAGATACAATGCTATCTGTAAGTATCAGATTTTTATAAGCCTTGCCCTCTGTATTTTTATAAGAACTTTCTATGGTATCACAGGATAAAACAGCACTTACCCCATCATCAGATGTTGCGATTGCCTTTACTGCTTTTGAATCTGCTCCAATATAATCTCCATCTGAAAAACTTATCAATGTATACATAAGTCCTGATGAATTGGTTACTTCAGCAGTATCATGGCTGATACCCCATTTTATCTTGGCTACATTAGAATTATATCCATTTGAACTCTCATTATTACCAAATGCATACCCATTTAAACTTGTACAGGAATCGGGCAATGTCACCTCTATAATACCTGTATCCATAAACGCATTATCCTCTATGCTGCCATCAAAACCATCTTTAAATACCACATTTTTTAAATTGGTACAGCCATAAAATGCATCGCTCTTAATTATTGTGACTGAACTTGGAATCACTACGCTCTCAAGACCTGTACAGTATTTAAAGGCGTCACTGTGAATCTCTGTAAGACCTTCATTAAAGGTTACACTTTTTAACTTGGTACAAGGATTGCTTACATCAAAGCCACTGCACCAAAATCCAAGACAAGAATCATAATTGTCAGGTAATACCCATTCCTGCTGTGGCATATCACTATCAGAAAGAGAGTCTGAAAAATCAATCTCTGCCCCAGCAACATCGCTTCGGATACCAGCTATCTGTGCTACGCCTCTACTTCCATTATAAGTAACAGGCAATGAAATCTCTACCATAGAATCTGTGCCATAACTTTTTAATGTGTCATAGCCATACTGTGAAAATCCACAGACATAATACTTTCCATTTTCATAATGATAATCGAAAAACTCGGTGTAATCTCTTTCCCCATTTGCTTCAAACTTAAACCTGATTTTTGCTGTATCAGGAAGTTTCTTGGAAACATTCACTGCTGACCTTACATTATCGCATGTGATAATCGCTGTGGAAATGGAAGTTTCACTATTACTTAACTCTACACCTTTCACACTGTCAGGCACTTCCACTTCCTCGATATAAGCGGCAATCTCAGCCTCTGAAAACAGAGTCTCAAAACATACCCCAACGACCTGTATATCTTCCATACTTCTTGGAATTACAAGGTTTTTATCAGAGGACTCAATCACCATATCATACCCTTTTGCCTCTATCTCTTCTTTATTGGTACTAAACTCTTTTAATTCCGCCACCATATCGGTCTGTGGAAGAATATCATAAGCAATATCATACTGGTTTGCATAACTTACATCGGAACTATCAGAATATTTATAGCCCATATAATAAGTCATTGCCTTATCATTTGTACTTAACGAAATATTAAATAAAATGTTGGTCTGATAGGTTCCTATATAGTCAATCTTAGAAAATGGCACCGTTGCGGTGATATCATACCCCAATTTAGGCTCTGCTGTTAAATTCGCCTTTAATTCTGAAGCTGTCCAGCTTGCACTACAATCTGTACCAAACGAAACCGATGCATCCACTGTAATATCACTCTTATACTGGTTCGCATACGTTATCTTAGGATTGGTTGAAACTGATAAAACTGACTTTGGGCTTGTAATACCCTGAGCTGTTACTTTACCAGTGCCTACAAACTCATCTCCTGACTTTGTAAGGGCTACATTGTCAGGAATCGTTACAATCAAACCACCGCCAAGCATATCCGCTGTCGCTGTAAAAGAAGTATCGGCTGTTTTTGTATCTGCAAAGGCTGATACCCCACCTGATGAAGCTACTATAAAACAGCTTAACATACCAGCTAATAATCTCTTATATACCATGCTTTTTCTCCTTTCAAAAGTTGCTTAAACTCTTTTTAAGAAAGGGAACTTAACGATTCTGCATTAAGCTCCCTTTTTCTAGTTTACATGAAACTTCTTTATTTCTTACTCTGCATTTACTAATGCTATCTGAAATGTAACTGTTGCCTCATATGTGCCGATATACTCAACTTCGCTCATAGGAACTGTCGATGTTAAATCTTTATCCACTCCTGCTGTTTTTCCAGCTCTTAACGCACTTGCTGACCATGTCTCTTTTTGGTTATCACCATCAGATACCCCAAAACTTAAAGTGCCTGCCGCATCTACATCTGCATCATCTGTATGTACATAAGTTACAGAGGTTGGAACAGATACCTCTAACTTCTTTGCTGGATTAATATTACCCTTTGCATTTACCTGAGAAGTCTTTGCAAATCGGCTGTTTGTCTGGTCATACTCCAAAGTCAGCGTATCTGGTACAGTTACAATTAAATCACCGCCAAGCATATCGGCTGTAACGCTAAATGATGTTGGGGAACTTCCTGTAGCATTATCGCCTGTTACAGCAATATCCTGTGCATACGCTGGAATCGCTCCTCCAATCAAAGTCATGGTCATCAGTAAACCTACAAGTTTCTTTCTCATAACAAATCGCTCCTTTCAAATATCTTATTATTTTTTGATGCTTGCTGTTTTTAATATATCTTAATTCTTATTATTTTTGATGCTTGCTGTTTTCTTATTATATCTTAATGCTTCTTTGCTACTCGGTTACGGTTAAAGTAATATCGCTATGTCCGCCATTCTTCTGTATCGTTGGGTCTGTATAATCATAGGAATAAATATCAACAGATACCTGATATGTGCCAATATCCAGCAAATCTCCAAAGGCAACGCTAAACTTCTTGCCAGCTTCAACTAACTTGGACTCGTAAATGACCTTTCCTGTACTCAAATCTGTAAATTTGTAGGAAAGATAAGAATACCCCAGATTGCTTTCAGGATTAAATAAGGTTGCATAAGGATAACTCTTTCTTACCGTAAAATCACTGATGACTGGAATGGCTGTTGTACCCTCCATATGCTCCATATCCGCTACATCATCAGGCTGTATGTACTCGGCTTGTTCCAACTCAGGCTTGTTAACTCTACTATCATTTGTATCTCCAGAACAGGAACGGAGAAGTAAAATAATAATGATGACAATTAAAATAAGAATAATTACATTGCGGATACCTACTTTATGTCTTAACTTTTTATTCTTTTTTAACTGTTTTCTTTCATCATCTTCTAACTTTGCAATCTTCTCTTCTGCAATAATATCCATTATTTCATCCTCATCTGGCTGCTTATCTTGTAACTGACTATCCTTATCCATTTCATCTTCTGGTTTTTCAATCTTTTCCTTATCCATAAAACTCACTTCCTTTCATCGAAGAACATACCCCAAAGATTACTTTTCATCGAACATCTCACCAATTAACCTACTCATGTAATGAAATGTATCTGGTGCTGCTTCTTGCGTATCATGCCCACCCATACACAAAACTGTCTGAAAGGCTTGTGCAAAATACTCTTTCTCATTGGTGTAATAATAGGGGCTATCGCCATAGTACGCAGTTATTAGCGATTTTGCCTCTGTCTGAAAAAGCTCCTTAAATTCTTCTTCCATTGGGTGAAAATGAAGATAAATATGACCAAACTCATGTATCAGGGAATCAAATACATAACCATCTTGTATATAAATAGTGATATTATCAGGCTCTATTTCGGTACTTCCGATACAGCCGCCCTTCAGGTCAGATACTAAAATGATTGTTCCATTTTCCTGTCTAAACGCATCAAGCAAAGATGGCGGTAAATACTCTATTAATGTTAAAATCTCTTTTATCTCATCCTTAGAACAGCCTTTCTCACAATATAAATATTCATTTATTGGCTCTATCTCGCTGTCCTTGCGGTGTTGGTACATAGTCTCAGGCTGTTTTCTGATACAAAGTAAAATTAATATTAAGACCATACCCCAAATAGAAACCAGACAGATATTTAATCTTACTCTCTTCATAGATACACCTTCTCCTTGAAAAGGCTATTATCGCATGATAACAGCCTTCTCACATAATTAATCGGTATCGATTGTAAAACCATCTGCTTTGCTGCCGTCTGTTGCACCTGTCTCGCCCCATGTCGGTAAAATCTTCTTGCCTGTACCAGCGACTTTCGCCCACTGACCATTAATACCCTCAACAAGAGCGTTATAACCAGTTTTAAGAATACCACCATCTTTAAATACTAACTGCCAGATAAGGAAGATAGCAACTAAAACTCCAATCAGTAAAAATACTTTCCAAACTGTTTTATTCATAAAGCAACTCTCCTTTCCTTGTGTATTTCAACTTGTCTTTCTAAACTTAAACTACTAATAAATAAATTACAACTCAAACTACTATTAAAAACTACTATTTTTCAACTCAATCTCTATTATGAGTAAACTACTATAAACTGAAACTACTATTTAAAAACTACACTGAAACTACTACAAAATCTTCACTTCCTTTCCTGTAAAAATACATCTCTAAAAACCTATCTGATAACTCAGATAGTAAACTACCATCTTCAACTTTTATAGTAAGCTATAAAATTGAATACACTAATGATGAATCATATCAGCTAAAATATGAAATTGGTAAAAATATGATGAAATATGTATTCCATATCAATGTTGTAGCATCTTAGATAAATAATCTTCTAACTTGCTGTCTACCCCATTTAGATTGCCCTTTATATACTGTGCTGACAATTCAGCAAAAAACTCCTTATGATTTCTTGCATAATAACTTACTTTTTCCTCATCCTGAAATACCTTTTCTAATATCTTATCTTCATTATCATAAAATGATTGAAACTCCTTTGTTTTACTGTAATCATGCGAATAATCGAGTACATGGCAAAACTCATGTACTAAACCTTTTAAGCAGTCTTGGGCGATAATGACATCCACCTTTTGTAATACTCCAACATTGATACCCCATAAGTGCTTTATCCTATAATCATATGGGCAATAGCCTGTTATCTTCTTATACTCTCTTGCCTCATCACCATAATGTTCCAATACATAATCCTTAATATCATTACCTTCTACAAGAATCAGCTTTCCTCCTGAATTGACCAGATAATTCCAAGCCTCATCAGGTACTTGTGTCTGGATGATTTTACAAACTTCTTTGATTGTATCTTCAGAAATCTCTCCTGATGTTATGATACATTCTTTTATCTTTGCAGTATCTTTTGATACCTTTGTTAAGCATTTATCTTGAAGCTCCTCTGTTTCAACTGCTTGTATAATCTTATAGGCAATAATCATTGGTAAACTAATTATTAGCACTATCAATATGAACTTTTTAAATCTCTTTAACCTCTTCATTAGAAATCCCTCCTTTTAATACCCTATTTATCTGCTCCTCTGAAAAATATCTCCTGTTTGTTGGTGTTTGAATATCAGGCTTTAAGATACCCTTGCTTACCCATGTATATATGGTCTGTGGTGTTGTTTGGAATATCTCGGCTACTTCTCTAACTGATAACATAAAAAAATCACTCCTATCTACCTTTGATAATAGATTAGAGTGATGTCGATTTATTTTAAACAGAACTTACAAAATGGATAAAACTTTCAAAATAAGTAAAACTCTGATTTTTAATAAAAAGGTAATTCCTCTTCTGTAAAACTCTCCCCTTTCTTTCTGGCATATGGATTTGCAAAAGCACTCTCGCCATGTAAATGCTTACACATCTCTTTGCGGCAAACCTTAAACTCATCGCCATTTAAATACATGCGGCAAAGCCATGTCCGCATAACATACAAATCATTTCCATTATTTATTGGTATCATAGAACTGCATCTTGTTAAATCCCTTGCTGACTGGCACAAAGCAAGGCTAAACTGAATATAAGCCTTTATCTTATTGAGATTTAATGTGCCATTAAACATACGAAGCTCAATCCCTTTCCCGTCAAAAAGGCTGCTTAGATTTAACATGCTATATCGGTCAGAGGTATTATCCCATGCCTTATGTAATGCCTCCATATCCTTAAACTTTTTATTACATCGGCTGGATAACTTAGAATCTACATGCTGGCAATACCTTGATAATCTTGAATCTGGTATCTGTAAAGCCCTTTCTAACAAGTATTGTCTTGCACTCATTAATCGTATCAGATTTCTTAACGTTGCTTCGTTTTGCCCCTGCTCTGATATATGAATATGAAACCCTGTGCGGTACTTAGAGCCTGATACCCCACCTGATTTCTTTATCATACCAATCAGCTCTTCAAACATTGAAATATCCCCATACTCAAGGATTGGCGTTACAAGCTCTACCTTATAATCACCACTGGATACAGGTATTAGCTTATCTCCACATCTCTTATAAGCAAAAATACTGCCATCATACTTTACTGTCCATTGCCTGCCCTGATAATCAATCAGGTCATTATCATTAAAATAGGTTGCTATAATATTTTCCACCTCATGCCTGCTAATACCTGTCAGCTCTAATTCCAATCCAAACTCTTGACTTTTCATCGACTCTAAAAATTCTTCCCTACTCTTCTTCATAATAATACACCTCTCCTTCTTTGGTAGGTGTATTTATCACTCAAAAGTTGAGGTTTGTCAAGGGATTTTTTTGTTTTATATCGTACCCCAAAATAATATCACTATTTTACATAAAAACTTAAAATACCTATAAGGCACATCTCACAAAATATTTTCTTATAAAAAAACATCCCTATCAGGTGGTTATGATACATGTCATTTTGGCAGTTTCGCCTATATGGAAGAAAATGAAAAGAAAAATAGATAATAACATAACCTATGTAGAAACATTGATAAAAGAAAAATTATATTAAAGTTTTACTTCTACCCTGATTTCTTATCTTAATCT
This sequence comes from uncultured Eubacterium sp., assembly GCA_948560485.1. Next base: position 16,042 of record CAOXUF010000004.1, on the reverse strand, counting down.
TCTCTGCTTCTTCTACTTGGTCTTGGCGGTACTGCCATATCCTAGTAATACTCTTATGGTCTGGGCATAACAAGCCCTTCTTATTCCAATTAGCAAGCGTTGACTCGGATACCCCAATTAGACTTGCAAAGTCTTCTCTATTGATGAAACCTTCCTCTCGAATACCATCGTAATCTCCATTACGATACTTTTCAACTTGCTTCTTTGTGTACTTCCTGTGACCATGCTCATTATAATGGTCAGGCTTTAATCTGCCTGTCTTTTCCCATTCATCCAAAGTACCAACAGGTACTCCAATCTCATCTGAGAACTCTCGTATGGAAAGGAAATCACTCTCATCTTTTACTTTGTAATCTCCATTCTTGTACTTTTCAACTTGCTCCTCAGAGTAAAAACATTTCCCTGTAGGTAATCTATACTCAGGCACTAAAACTCCTGATTGTCTCCACTTAAATAATAAAGTACTGCTGACTCTGATTGCTTTTGCAAACTCTTTTGATGTCATATAAATCGCCCGCCTTTCTGATTATTATTGATTGATTTTCTCTTTCTTAGAACTGCTATGCTGTCTGTTGATACCCCATTTGTTTTAGGTATACCAACTATTATCTCAACTGCTGATACAAAGACACTTCCTCTAAAGGAAAATACACTTGTTACTATATTTCTTATTTTTATAAGCCTTTATAGTAGATTATCTTTATATTGGTTTATGGAAATAGAAGTTGCAATACTTGAACTGGCTTATGTAAAAGAAAAAATTGATAAGATACTTACTTTTCAACATAAGAACTTAAAATAAAACAGATTACATTGGAAAATTTTATTATTCTTTTATGGAAGAATATCTATCTCTTTATAAGAAAAGAAGTATATCGTACCCCAAAACAGTAAATCAATCATTTATCTAAAAAATGATATGACCTGTTTTATGAATACTATGATATACTTCCTTTAAAACTCATACACTTATTCATTTTCTTGAAAAAGTACCCCAAATATCAATCCATGTCATAATACTGCCTGAAAATCATCGCATAATCCGATGGGCTTAAAAGTGGCTCTGTCTTGTACTCTTCCTTTGACATTATAATATGTACTGCTTCTTCTGGCTCTTCAAATGTTGGTATCAGGAATGTCTTTACTCCTACCATTCTAAATATTACTTGATTAGTGAAAGCCTCTTGCTTGGTGTGACATACACTCATTACATTTGCCATCTCTATTGCCCCAAAAGCATTACGCTTTACCGCTTGAGCCAATACAAAAGCATTTGGATACGCCCTTATAATACTGCTTACTTTCATCTGCTCCATTATTTTACCACCACCCTTTATTGTTTGATGGTATGGTAGTATAACTCTAAAACAGAGTATTTTCAAGGTTATATCAGGAAAAAGATGAGAAATATCAGAGGGTAACAAGGGGCTTAAAATAAGAGGAAAAATCGTACCCCATTTTATAAAGAGTTAGACAAAATACAACTTCTATTTTTAATAAACAGGCTCATCTTCAATGGTAAAACCTATCTCATTATTATCTATTTCTGGAATACTATCTCCTGTTTCTACAGGGTTATCTGTCCAGCTTCTTACAAACTTATAAAAATTATAAAACATATGACTTATCTTGCTGCGAACATTCTCGTTTGAAAGACTGAGTACCCCAAATATCACAGATATTACCAATATCGCCTTGCCAATCATACTAAAAATCTTATCTATCTTTCTTCTCCTTGCCCTACGCTTTCTATCTCTTGCAAGGGATTCTTTCTGATGCTCCTCTGCAATCTTTGTCATAGTCTCGGCATCTACAGACTTCTTCGCCCATTTCGCATATCTCTTCTCTTCTTTGCGAGTCTGCTGTGCTAATCTTAATTTCTCTCTTTCCTCTGATTGCTGTGCTTTTATTAGCTCCTTTCGATGAGCTTCTATCTCTTTTCTCTTCTTGCGATGAAAGCGTGTATCTGGAAATTCCGCAAGTAAAAGTTCTAACTCTGCTATCTCAGCTTCACGAGATAACTCTGTCTTGATAGATACGGAGGATGTTGGGCTTGTCGAGGTCATATGCGAAATTTCCTCTGTATCTTTAAATGGCTCTGTTGTATCTGATGTGTCTGATGGGAAAATGACATCTTCTATATCAGGCTTCTCCTTTATCCTCATTACTCATCAGCCTCCTTTACCCTATACTTGCTAAAATAACTCTCTACCTGAGCCTGTGTATATAAGCGTTTACCTGTTGGTGTTCTCATATACGGATGAATAATATCATCTCTCTCCCAATTCTTTAATGTTGATAATGATATTCCAATCGCCTTTGCAAACTCTGTTGATGTAAGAAAAATCTCATTCATCTCAGTCACCTCTTTCACTTATTTATTTCACTTATTATCTTTATCTTATAGTAAAATTAACTCTGCTAATCTTACCTTTTTTATATAGGTAAAATAGATAAAGTAATACTATATATGATGAATGATATGAATGAAAATATGAAAATACATAAAATATGATACCCTATTTAAAAAGACCTGCTAAAATAAGCAGGTCTTGATACTATTTCTTCTTAATTTTTTATTGTAAAACTTTTCTTTATACCTTTGAACTCAGTTAACACTAATTGAGCTATTAATTTCATTGGTATCTTTACAAACATACCATTCTTGGGAATCAAAATTTCCATATTTTTTGAATCCTTTACACTACCATCTTTCTTATTCTTTGATGTAATATTCTCCGTAGATTTGTTATAATCATTAAATATATATTCATACATATCTTTAAATCTAGGTACTTTGGCATCATAATTAGTAATTATCATCTCGAAATTTTTACTAAGCAATATAACAGCTCTTAAATAGTCAAATATTTTTTCTTTTATGTTGGTCTCAATATCCATACCCAATCTGCATTTATAAATTCTTTTTTTAAATTTTTATCCTCTGGCTTTTGCCAATATTTATCTTTTTCAGCAAAAGAATTATAATATAAATCTCTCTGCATTAAATTAAAATCAGTATCTATCATGCAATATGCATAATATCTATCTATATCTTTCATTTTTAACCATCTATTAAAAAACCATAAGTAATTACTTAAACTATGATATATTTCATTTTGATTATAGTTTTTATATTTAATTATATTACTGTCTTTCTTATCAATTTCAGTAGTGAAACATCCAGTTATAACTCTCATTGGTTCAGAATTTGGCATATTCAAACGACAGCTAAACATAATTTTCCCTTTAAAATTGTCACACTTGTCTAATAAATCAGCCATATTGAAATCATTACTAATAAATTTTTTGCCAAAATCTTCTTCTGAAATAATAGCTCCATTTGAATAGTCAATATTAGATGAATTTTTACTTGCATTATATTCTGTTGTACCTATATAAGGAGAATCTAAATAAATTAAGGCTGTATCACCATAATTACCAATTAAATCTATTGCATTTGCACCAAAATCACTTACAATTTCAACATCAGAATATATTTCTCTTAAACTTTCAAATTCTTTTTCAAATTGATTTATATTTTTTGATATAAACGAGTTAGCACTACCAATAATATGCTTATCAATAAAACCATTAACTGTCATATTGGAAAACGCTGTAAATATAGCAGCAATGATAATATAAGGCTTGTATTTGTATTGTTTAAAATTTCCATCAATATTTTTCATTGCAGTAAAAAAATCTGAACATACTGTACCAAACAGAACATAATTTCTCTTTTCTGTATCAATACAAGCATCTGCTACAGTATCATATATATTAAATAACCTTCCTATGGCAATATTAAATTCATCTCTTGTCCATGTACCATTAGTCTCTTTACTAACAGCTATTTTCACAGTTTCTCTTATAGATTCTAAGCACTTTAAAAATTCTTTAAATTCTTTATTAGGTGCTTTCAATACTTTATAATAACATACATTCGCACAATGAAAATCATTTATCAAATATCTTACATTTTCATTATGCTTAAATTGAATAATTGACATACCTGAACCACCAAATACATCCATAAATACATTATGCACAACTTGATTTTGCAACTCTGAAATCAAAAACCCTAACCAGCCTTGTTTTATGCCTGCATAAGTTATGGGTGCTTTTGGTGGTATATAACCCCATTTTCTCAACATTTCCTCTGGAGATATAGACCATTTATCATACTGAAATAATTTATTCTCTATTGTAAAATAAGCATACCCCATCTTCACACATCTTTGATGTAAATCTGACATTATTTGTTTGGTAACACCAGTATTTGTACCTATTTGTTTACCCATTATCTGAATTGATACAAAATTTCCAAAATCAAGTAATGTATAACAAATCATGGCACATACTCTACGAATGAATAATGGTGCTGTTTTATTCCTTGAACCTTTAGAAGAATTATGTGGTATTTTATTTATTCTATTAAGACTTCTAACTCCATTACAATAACATACTATACTTTTTGCTATCTCATCCAATAGAGCATCTAATGTAGAAAATTGATATGGTGGTTTAATACCATCTTTATATACTAATTTCATATTATGATTTACTCTCTCAAGACATTCTATTGACATTGTTCTATTATCTCTTTTCTTTGCTACTTCTCTTATAAAACAATCAAATTTATCAGCAATATTATCTTGAAAGGAAATATCAAATACTTTATCTGCAGCATCTCCAAGTTTCTTACAATTCCAAATATAAATGTCTTCTAACTCTTTTAATCTATCTTTACCAACAGAATTAATTAAATCAAACTTTATATCTGTAAAAGTTATATTCTTCTTTTCAGCTAATAACACATCATAATTAGGATTATAATTTTTGCTATTTTTGTTTTTACTGCCAATACATGAAGAAACTAAATGATTATATTGGGTCGTTTCCTGTAAAAAAATGTCATCTTTATAATTTATCTCAAACGGAACTGTTTTTAATAAACTATCAATAAGTGCTTGTGTTGTTGCTTTTACTGGCATTTTACATAATACCTCCTTTGTTGAATTTAGAAATATTATATCAAAAATAGCCCCTCTAGTAAATTATAATATCAAATGATTTTATACTTCTTTGTATAACCTTAACAGCTATATAAAATCAATATCATTTATTCTTATTTTAAACTTTATTTTTCTTTCCAATCATTATCTGGAATATATACCTCAGATGGAATATTTCCTCGTCTACCAATATTAATAATCCTCAACCTTTGTGATGGATTACAAGAAACTGTACACATAATATTATGTAATAATTGATTTCTCATTATAAAAATCAATGTAGCTTCAGCATCATTAATAACCTGTTTCAAATTTTCTTGTGATATATTCTTCGGCTTAACTATTGTTCCAAGCCTTACAAATTTTTTACCTCTATAGTTATTAAGCCAATACCACAAATGACTTTCTAATCTGCTTTTATAATTATATGTAGTTTTGCCAATATATAAGTCAGAAAGATGACCTCCAAAATTTCGTGTAATATAATAAAGACCTATATTATACATTCTTTCATCACAAAGAATATTATTAACATCTATTGGATAAGACCACTCTATTGTTATCTTTCGCATAAGTATCCTCCATTACTAATTTATCTCCAATATTATTGCTGAATGGTCAGTGAAACCAGTGTCTGAATGCACCAAAGCATTTACTATTTCATCAGTATATCCCTTACAATTAAATGTTTTTCTTACATTTTGGGATATAAAACAATGGTCTAATCTTCTTCCATCTTTTATATCTCTCTTTGCTTTGTCATTATAGTAAGTATATTTTCCATCTCCTATATTTGTAAACTCAAATATCCTAAAGAAATCAAGAAATCTCTCATTCTCTAAAAGAGTTGGCTTTTTAACCTTTGATAAATCTGCCCTATCTGCTTTTGATGCAGCATTTAAATCTCCCATCACAATTGCAAATGCTTTTCTTCTTCTGGTCATGTATCTGCAAAAGAAATCAATATCATTCACATCTTTTCTATGATAATTCAACAAGTATATTTTTTCGTTGCCAAAGGAAAATCTGATTTCTACCCACCTATTATACATTTCAGAAAAAATATTTTCCACCTCAACAATATCACTCAAAAAATTGTTTTTGTTAACTGCAATTACATTTCTCAAGTATGGAGTACCCAAAGAGTCTGAACAATAAAATGTTAAAAAGTCCAAATCTTCAAACTTCTTAATAAAGTCACTACCAATATCGCCTCCCACTACTTCTTGAAATAGAAATATATCAATATCCTTTCTCTCATTTTTTATATGCTCTATAACCTTATTCACATTGTCTCTCTGTATTGCCTTTTGCTTCTTAGTTCTTTTCTGGTAATCAAAGAAATCTAATCTACTAAAACAATTCAAATTCATTGATAATATCTTCATATCTATTCACCTATACAAACATCTGCTGAAGAAGTCCTTTCTTTATCTGTTGCCAATCTTCAAGGATTTTTCGTTCTATTTCTATCTTCTTATCAAAAGCTGATATGCAATTAACTATTTTCTTTTGTTCCTCCAAACAGGGATACTCAATAAATGTATTGCAAATACTTGTTCTACTAATTGAAGATACCTTAATTCCCTGTATTAAAGGTAATAATTGCTTATGATACCTTTCAGAATTAGTATAATACCCCAAATACTTTGATGCAAATTCTTTTTTAGGTCTACAAGGAATTGTATGTAAACCTGATAATAGTTTTACATTATCGATATTGCAAATTTCTATTGATTTTCCAACTGTAAAATCCTCAGCTGTATCTGCAAATACAATATCTCCTTCCTTAAGATAGCTCTCTTTACTAAATCTTTGTACATCTATGTTACTATTAACGTAAGGAATCCTATTATCATCTGGCTGTAATGATGCACCAAATTTGATTAAAATATCTCCATAATGAATATTTTTTACAGTTCCATATTCATAATTTAAACAATCTCTTGAAAAAGTATTGTTTTGAAGCATTGTAAATATATCTGGAAAAGAATCATTATTCCACTTAGGATAATCAGAACCATCAGCCGCCTTAAATCTTATTTCTTGATTAAATAGCTTCTGCATCAATCCTTTTTTCTGATTTTCTAAATCAGATATAATATTTTCTTGAACTGTAATACGCTCATCAACTTTTGATAGAAAATCTGCAATCTTTTCCTGCTCTTTTTTAGATGTTGTATACACTTGTATTTTTAAAAACTCACATTTATTAAGAACTCTATTTCTACCTGCCCCACCTGGAGAAGCTAGACCTAACTTATACTTAAATTTCTTATCCAATATCAAATACTTATAAAATTTATACAAATGTCCTGTTCTAAAATCATATGTTGGAAATCTATGCGAAACAATTTTACCTTCATCAATATCTTTGGTTATAGCAATGGCATGCTCCCATGCAAAAGTAATATTAACTATTAAATTATTTTTATGAACCACATACATTGTATCAACATTCAATGCCTTTTCTTTAGTTACATATTCCTGAAAAGTTCCTTTAGCATGACAATATATTCCAATCCTTATATAATCGTTTTCTGGCATTGGAATAGACTCAATATTTTCCTTAACTATTTCGTTTAAACTTACTTTTTTCCAATCTTCTCGAAACTCAGTAAAACGTAATTTAGGTACTCTATTCATAACAATATCTCCTACAATCCAAGTTGATTAAAATAATCAATCAATTCAACATCTAATGCTCTTGAGTCTTCCATATGCTTTACTAACTGTTCTCTTACAGCAGAAATATCAATTGGTTCCTCTTCTTCAAAAGTATCTACATATCTTGGAATATTTAAATTATAATCATTTTCTTTTATTTCTTCTAGTTTAGCGATATAACAAAATTTATCAATTGGGTTACGTTCTACATAAGCATTTACAATCCTATCTATATCTTCTTCAGAAATATAATTCATATTTGTTCCTGCTGTATAATACCTGCTCGCATCTATAAAACAAATATTATCATTATTTCCGTTACGCTCTTTCTTTAACACCAAACAACATACTGGAATAGGTGTCCCATGAAAACAATTAGCTGGTAAACCAATAACTGCGTCAAGATAATTCAACTTATCAACAATATATCTTCTTATTATTGCTTCTGCGTTCCCTCTGAATAATACCCCATGTGGAAGAAGAACAGCAATTCTGCTATCTCCTTTTTCCATATGGTAAATCATATGTTGTAAAAAAGCAAAATCAGCCTTACTCTTAGGTGCTAACTTACCATAATCAGAATACCTTTCATCATTATAAAACCTAAGATCTGCTGACCATTTAGCCGAATAAGGCGGATTGGCTACCTGTACATCAAATTTCAAATCACCAAATCTACTATCATCTTCCAATGTATCTACATTAATAATTTCAAAATTTTGAACACGTATACCATGAAGCATCATATTCATTCTAGCTAAATTATAAGTAGAACTTGTAAGTTCCTGACCATAATATTTACGAACATTTGCATATTGACCTACTTGTAATAAAAGTCCCCCAGAACCACAAGTAGGATCACATACACGTTTAACATCTGTAAGTCCAATAGTTGCCAATCTTGCCACTAATTTTGATATATTTGTTTCTGTATAGAACTCGCCACCTTTTTTTCCTGCTGTTGAAGCAAAATTTCCAATAAGAATCGTATAAGCTGTTCCTAAAACATCTACATCTGTCTCATGCAACTTAAAATCAATGCTATCTATCGTTTTTAATATTTTTGAAACTAATTGACCTCTCTGTTTTGGCTCTCGACCAAGTTTACTTGACTTCAAATCCAAGTCCTCAAATAGTCCAATAAATCCTTCTTGTGATTCTTGACCAAAGGTTGATTCCTGTATTTCATTAATTATTTTTTCCATATATTCAATAGTAAAATCACCTGTTTCAATCATTTTAATTACATATGAAAACAAATATTTTGGCTCAATAACATACCCCAAATATTCTATTAAATCTTCTTCTATATCATTTCTATATGCTGAATCTTTCCAAGCCTCAGCATATGTCATTCCATCATTTTGTAACTGCTCATTCATATAATCTTCTGTCTTTTCAGACAAAAATCTATAAAATATAAATCCTAATATGTAATTTTTAAACTCATATGCCTCCATATTTCCTCTAAGTACATTTGCCATCTCCCAAAGTTTTGATGCCAATTCGTTTGCTAACTCTTGCTGTTTCTTTATGTTTGCCATGTCTACTACTCCTTTTGGTACAATTATCTTTATAATCTATCTTCAGCATTTCGTTTGATAGACTCACAAATAATATCAATATTGTCAGGAAAAAGTATCTCTTTAGAAATACCTAATGTTCTCAATTTTTTCCTTAAATCTTTTTTTATTTCTTTAGGTATAATAATCCTTTTAAAAATATGTTTTTCATCTTTAGGTATTTCTGATATCATCTTTTCAAAACAAAGATTATTTGAGCCATATAGCTTAATATCATTATGAAATAATATATACTTTCCTTGTTGTGCTTTTTGTCTTTCTGTTTGCTCTCTTGCACGAACTACTAACAGTTCATTGCAACATTCATTTATCCATTTACCACCTGAAATTTTATCTGTATAACAAAACTTCAGCGTAAACCTTTGCTCATTAAAATATGGTTGTTCTATTACTTTTGCATAAAAAAGATCTAATGGTTCAGTAGTTGCATGAGCAAATCTATAACTATCCGCTATTGCATTTATGATTGGATATGTTGTAATATCATATTCAATGTGCCTAAACACTATCACTTCTGCATCCTTATCATCGTCTAAACTTACCGCAAAATAAAGTGCAACTAATGGATTAGATGTAATATCTAAAAGTCTTGTAGGAATGCCATGATGTTGTAATAACGATAATAAATCTATTGGCAACATATTATCTGTAAATATTGATGATAACTTATATTTTGCTTCCTCTATCATATTTCGTTCTTCATTCATAATTGTTACATCACAAGAAAATCTTCTCCCTCTTGCAATAGATGGTAATAATTTATATTCATTATTTGAATGTCCTCTAAAATATAGTTCCTCATGATACAGTATATTTTTCTTAATAAATTCTGTCATTTCAAAAATGCACTCAAGATATTCATTCAAATCTAAAATTGTTGTTTCAAATTCCATAATCTTATCTTTTACACTCCGTATTTCTCACAGTTCTCTATAATAAACTTCGTTACCTTTGCCACCAGTTCCCTTAATTGTTTGAAACCCAAATCCCCACGCAACTCTTTCTTAATTTCAGAATTATCCAAAATACCAGAAAAACTATACTCTGTTATCAGCTTCTCAAGATATACAGCATCTATTCCATTTACCTGAGCAAATTCCTCTATCTCTTTATTACGCTGTTCATCCTCAAACTCTGCATACATTTCAAGAACAGAATTACCAACTAATGCTACTGGTGCAACTTTATTCAAAAATGCTTTGATAAGGTCAATCTTTTTACGAAGTTCTGGGCTATCACTTCTATCCAACTCATCAAAAATATGAGCAATGTCTTTGTCTTTTTGTTCCTTATTTTCCCAATCCACATTTTTCAAAAGGCTCATAATATATGCAACATTGATTTTATCTGTCTCAATTAACTCAATAGCAAAATCAATATCTGCTAAAATAGATACTCTTTCAGTCTCTCTCCTCTTTTTCACATCATCATGTATGGTGAAATATTTACTTTTATAATTTTCATATTCCTGTTGAGTAATATCTGGCAACAAATCCTCCCAAGTAAAATCACTAAAGGTTTCCAATATCAAAAGAATCTTTGATAACTCTCTGAAAGCAATAACAAACTTTGCTTGGTCATCTTCTGATTGCAATAAATCAACATCATCAGGAGTAGATACAATTTTAAAAAGTACCCCAAGTAATTCTTTAAACTTTTTCACATAATATGAATATGGTTTTAACAACACTTCCGACACATCTCCTCCGCCAGAGAACAATCTTAATGCAGCATCTGTCTTTTTCTTTAAATTTCTAAAACATACAATATTACCAAACTGTTTAGTCTCTTTTTCAACTCGGTTAGTTCTACTGAATGCCTGCAAAAGACTATGCCATTCAAGATTTTTATCAACATATAATGTATTCAAAGGTCTACTGTCAAATCCTGTTAAATACATATTAACTACCAGCAAAATATCAATATATGGTGCTTTCTTCATTTTCATTCTCTTAGAAATATCAGCATTATAACCAGCAAATGCATCTGTATTAAAATTTGTGTCAAACATATCATTATAATCTTTCATCAATCTTTCTAACTGGTCTTTACTATGTTCTTCCTTTTCCTCTAAATCTTCATTTGTTCCGAAAGAGAATACCCCAACTATTTTTAAATCATGGTCTATACTTTTAAATTTATCATAATATCTCATTAGCATATCAATACTACTTACTGTAAATATTGAAGTATATGTATTACCCTTTATTCTAGTTTTATTGTTATGAAAAGAAATAATATGATTTGCCACCAAACTAATACGTTTGTCAGACTCAATTACTTCTGTAGTATCTATTGCTTCTACCAATGTTTCATCTTCAGCATCATATTGTCCTTTATATGTACTAATATACTCAACTGAAAATCCTAATACATTCTTATCAAAGATTGCCTCCTTAATCATATATTTGTGTAAGCAATCCCCAAAAATATCAGCAGTAGTCCTGCCATCTTGTGACTTATTTTCTGGAAAAAGCGGAGTTCCAGTAAATCCAAAATACTGAGCCTTTGTAAAATAATTTTTTATGTCAGTATGCATTTTTCCAAACTGGCTTCTATGGCATTCATCAATAATAAAGATTACTTTTTCATCTTTATATGGTGCTAACTTAGCTGCATACTTTGGTTTATTAATAGCTTTCGTCATTTTCTGTATCGTTGATATAATGAGCTTTACATTACTATCTTCGATTTGTTTTACCAACTTATATGTTTTATCTGTAGAATCAACACAATCTGGTTCAAACCTGTTAAATTCTGCCATAGTCTGAGTATCCAAATCATTTCTATCAACCAAGAAAAACACTTTTTTAATTTTTTGGTCTTGAATCAATAAATTGGCACACTTCCAAGATGTAAGTGTTTTACCAGAACCAGTAGTATGCCAAACAAAACCTCCTCTTTCACTACTTAATGCTCTATCCACAACAGCTTCTGTAGCATAAATTTGATAAGGTCGCATGATAATCATATTTTTATCAGACTCAGTTAAAACAATATACTTGCATATCATTTTTGTTATTCGATTAGGATTTAAAAATTCTACCGAAAACTCATCAAGATTATTTATTCTTCTGTTGTTTTCATCTGTCCAATAAAATGTAAGTGATTTCATAATCCTCAAATCATCAGTATTTGAAAAATATCTTGTTTCAACAGCATTAGAAACCACATAATACTGCACAAAATGAAATAATCCCTTATAGCTATGAACCCTATATCTATCAATTTGATTAATAGCTTCTTTAATATCAACACCAGCTCTCTTCAATTCAATCTGAATAACTGGTATCCCATTAGCAAGAATTGTAACATCATATCTATTTTTATATTTTCCTGTAACAGTTACTTGATTTGTCACCTGCCAAATATTCTTCTCTGGATATTTACTAAAAAACTCTAAATATACTGTTGTACCATCCTCTCTGTCCAACGGAAACAAATCACGTAACTGTTTTGCACATTGAAATACAGTCTTACCACTAATACCAGTCATAAGACGCTCAAACTCAATATCAGTCAAATCTACTTTATTAAGTTTATCTTTATTAAATTTATTTACCTGCTGACGAAAGTTTAAAAGCAAAGTATCATAATCTTTTATTTTTACAGGTATAAATCCTAATTTATTTAACTTATCTATAAGACTTTTTTCTAAATCAGCTTCGCTTTGATATCCCATCACTTATTATCCTCTCATATATTGATAAATTATATTATATACATTAAATTATAATATGGTTTATATTTACAAAATCAGATTTTTAGGTATTTATCTGTTAAAATCCACAAAAATACAAGGTATATTATAGCAGATTTTATGGTAAATTAAAAGAATTTTATCGATACTATTATTCATATTATACACTTATTAGAAAACCAAAGTCACTCAAAAAATCTAGCTTTAAGTATACCCCAGACATGAAAAGGCAGAGCCAAAAAGCCCTGCCATACTTTAAACTCTATTGTGTGTTTGTGCCTATTTCTAAGCCTTTTTCTTTTCAGACAAAATACCTGACAATGCCTTAAATACATCTTCAAACATATGGGTACTTTTTGTAATTACCTCCAGATTATAAAATAACTTATTGATACTTTCCTCATAATCACCACTATGAGTCACTTCATTTATCTCTTTATAATCATACTCATGGGCAATCGTATCCGCCGCAACTTCTATTAATGTGTTAATATCATCGACTATCTCGCCCAATATAATATTCTTTAACTGTCCAGCCGTTTCAAACTGTATAAAACATTCAAAATTCTTATATTTGGGGTCAAAACGGAAAAAGAACCATATCCCCTTATATGTATGGCATACATCTGCATTTGAATTTTCAAAATAGCCGCCATACTTTTCAATTAACTCCTGAATTTTCTCATCTTCTGACATTGTATTATATACCTTCCTTTCCTATAAGTAATGTCTGGTACTATAACTCTTAAATCAAAAGATGTAAAGTCCTATTTAAAATGTATTATCATATATTAAATTCCAAAAATTCAACAATCATATTATTCATTATAAATCAAATACAATTTAATATCTATCCATCCCTTATTTACACTTTATTGAAGAAACACACAAACTTTCGGTGGTCTGTTGGGGAAAAGCCTTTCCCCAAACTCATCCCCAAAATTTCCCCAAAACCAAAGAAAATCATAACAATTTATGGCATATTACGAACCTCTAAAATCTACATAAAAAATCCCCCAGAAAGCCCATTTCTTGGGATTTCTGAGGGATTAAACCATCTTCTTAAAAAGTTCGCATTATTTCATCTGCTTTGCCACTTCTTCTGCAAAATTCTCTTCCTTTTTCTCGATTCCTTCACCTGTCTCAAAGCGAACAAATCCCTTGATAGAAAGATTTGAACCGGTAGCCTTAGCTACTTCCTGCACATATTTAGCTACAGACTGCTTTCCATCCTCTGCCTTTACATATACCTGGTCAAGCAGACAGATTTCCTTCATTTCTTTATTAATACGTCCATTAATAATTCCCTCAATCACCTTCTCCGGCTTTGCTGCCTCTTGAGGGTCATTTTTAATCTGAGCCAGAAGAATTTCTTTTTCATGAGCAATAAATTCTTCACTCACTTCATCTCTTCTTGTATACTTTGGATTTAAAGCTGCCACCTGCATTGCAATATTCTTAAGAGCTTCTTTAACCTCATCATTTACTACATCTGTATCAGCTTCTACCAACACACCAATTCTTCCACCGCCATGCACATAAGCTACAATAATACCATCTGTATTCATTTTCTGAAATCTTCTAATTGACAAATTCTCACCAATTACTGCAATCTGGCTTACCAGCTCTTCCTTTACAGTCTTTGAAGAATCCTTTATCCACGGCTCTTCTGACAAAGCTTCCACTGTATCTGCAGAAGAAGCAAAAATCTGCTCTGCAACATCTGCAACAAAAGTTCTAAACTTTTCATTTTTTGCCACAAAGTCTGTCTCTGAATTTACTTCTACAATAACAGCTTCCTTATCTTCCTTTACCACTGCCAGAACAGTACCCTCTGCAGCAATTCTTCCCGCCTTCTTTACTGCGGTTGCTTCACCTTTTTCTCTCAGTACCTCAATCGCTTTATCAAAATCGCCATCTGTTTCAACCAGAGCTCTCTTGCAGTTCATTACACCTGCACCTGTCATTTCTCTAAGCTGCTTTACCATAGCTGCTGTAATTTCCATTTTTAATATCCTCCATATCTATACAATATTTTACAATTTATTTAGTAATGCGCCGAATTTAAAAAACCGGCGCATCATTATAATCACATTACGTAAACTATACTACATTCATAAACTAATTATGCTGATAAATTCCATTACATAAAATCATACTGTATAAATTTTTATAATACAATACTCCATTACATAAGATTATTTACTGCACATCGCCTGTATCTTAAGCTTCTGCTGCCTCTTCGACATCTTCCTCAGCCGACTGTACTTCCTCAGAAATCTCCTCACCCTGATTTGCTTCAATAACTGCATCTGCCATCTTTGCTACAATCAACTTAACTGCTCTGATTGCATCATCATTACCTGGAATTACATAATCCAATTCCTCAGGGTCACAGTTTGTATCAGCAATACCAATCAAAGGAATACCAAGTGCATGCGCTTCCTGCACACAGATTCTTTCCTTTTTCGGGTCTACTACAAAGATTACATCTGGAAGTCTTCCCATATCTTTGATACCGCCAAGGTTCTTTTCCAGCTTATCCCATTCTTTCTTTAATTCAATTACTTCCTTCTTAGGAAGCACTTCAAATGTACCATCTTCAGCCATTGTTTCAATCTCTTTTAATCTGTTGATTCTTGACTGAATTGTCTTAAAGTTGGTAAGCATACCGCCCAACCATCTTTCATTTACATAGTACATGCCACATCTCTGTGCTTCTGTCTTTACTGCATCCTGTGCCTGCTTTTTTGTTCCAACAAAAAGAACAATACCGCCTTCTGCAGTAATATCAGAAACTGCCTTGTAAGCCTCGTCCACTTTTCCCACAGATTTCTGTAAGTCAATAATATAAATTCCATTTCTCTCTGTGTAGATGTACTCTGCCATCTTAGGATTCCATCTTCTTGTCTGATGTCCAAAATGAACACCCGCCTCCAATAACTGTTTCATTGAAATAACGCTCATTTTAATACCTCCGGTTTTCTATATTTCTTCCGCATACATCAACTTCTGGAGAACCCCGAGCTATGGCACCCTTCCAAAATCCGCATACGTGTTTTTTCTGTTTCACAGGA
>CAOXUF010000003.1:12885-26348 GCA_948560485.1 uncultured Eubacterium sp. | reverse complement strand
GTTTTCCAATTCACCATTTGCCTTTTTATAATCGTCCTTGTTCGCGTGATACCATTCACGGTTATTGTTCATACTTAATGAAGATAAATAGTCCATAATCACTTGGGTATTCATAGTTTTTCTGTCTCCTTTACGATTTCTGTACAATGGAAAGCTGAGTGGAATCTAAAAATTCCTGTATCCGATGCTTCATGCATTCGGGAGACTGGTAGGTTTTACAGAACGAAAAATCCTGTGATAAATCATCAATATCCTCCATGGCATTTTTTACATCGATCATAGTCTGGATGGGGATTTCCGAAGCTTTCGTATAATCCAGTTGTGATGGGTTCAGCCGGTGGCTCTGTATTGCATAATTCACCCTGTCCCTGCATTTACATCTGCCGCCGCCATATTCTCCGCAGTATTCACTTAAAAAATCTGCCATTTTCCTGCGTATCCGGGAAAGACGCTGGCGATATGCTTCCGGGGTCATACCCAAAATATCCCCTGCAATCCGGCTGTCGATCTTAAACATGGTACCCAGGATGAAAATACACCTGCTCTCCATATCAAGACATTGAAGCATCACATTTGTACAGGACATTTTCAGTTCTTCCGCTAAAATCTCTTTTTCCACATTTTGTGTTAAATCCGGCACGTCCTGTGTTTTCCCATTTTCTATGTCGTTCCCATAGTATTCAAAACTTAAGGGATAGTGGGAGAACATATGTTTTTTGTAATTCTTCAGATGGTTAGCCGCAATACGGAATACCCATGTTGTAAAGGAACTGTCGCCTCGAAAAGAAGAAAGGTGTGTAATCATTTTCAACAGGATATCCTGCGTGGCGTCTTCTGCGTCTGCAAATGTCCCAAGCATCCGCAAGGATAAATTGAATACAAGATCCTGCACGCCTGCAATAAGTGTTTCAAGGGCATTTTTATCCCCTGATATGGCTTTCTCGACGAAAGCCTGTAATTCTTCGTTCGTTTTTTTATTCATAGATTTTTACCTCCTGCTTATTAGACAACGTCCTGGCGTATTTGTGACAGAAAAGAATTGTTTTTTCTTATGCTATTTTAGCATATGTTTGTATTTTTTTCTATGTCGTGGTACAGTTGACACTGATAAAAAAGCAATTCGCGTTACTGTTCACACAGGTCTGTGGATTTACTGCACAGACCTGTGTGAACAGTAACACAAAATCCAAGAGAAACATTGTCGATTCCACAAACCAGTTGTATTCTAACTCCATATCCCCTATAATATCCTTTAAGGACAGGAGGTGTGAACCATGAACGTAGTAAGAAAAGAAGACATCTATACAATAGAAGATATTCATGCCTTACCGGATGGAGAACGTGCTGAACTGATTGACGGACAGATTTACTACTTAGCAGCGCCAACCAGGACACATCAGAGACTGCTCAATTTTATCAGTACAGAAATTAATTTGTATATTCGGAATAACAAAGGCAATTGTGAAATATACCCGGCTCCATTTGCCGTATATCTTGGTGAAGATGATTATAATTATGTAGAACCGGATATATCTGTTATATGTGATTCCTCTAAATTAGATGAAAAAGGCTGCCATGGAGCACCTGACTGGATTATTGAGATTGTATCACCTGGAAGCAGATCAATGGATTATTATAAGAAATTATTCAAATACCGGACTGCCGGTGTAAGGGAATACTGGGTTGTTGATCCGGAAAAGGAAGTAGTAACTGTTTATAATTTTGAACAGGATAACATGCAAGAATATTCTTTTGGTGACGATGTCCCTGTAGGAATATATGAGGGATTTTCCATAAGGATTTCATAGACAGAAGATAATAGCGCCTCCCAATTTGGGGACGCTATTTTTAATTAAGTTTCACCATTATTTTTTCTTCTGATACATCTCATTAATGGATTCAGCAAAAATAGAACGTGAATGTTTATCAGGATTATTATTGCGATTCTTTTTATCAATATAATAATCCTCCAATTCTCCCCAGTGTCCGTTATCCTTTAGCCATGCAATTTTATTGTCTAAATTTTTGAAACCTTTACCTTGATTTTCCCAGGTATAATCCTGAGTATTTTTATTGAATCTTATATATTGCTGCTTACCATTTCCATAATTATATACAAGTGCAAAATCACAGCTATGTATAATTTTACTGGTATGCGTATTCACTTTTTTGATTGTTAATACTCTTGTGGAATCTTCGCAAGGCTTGTAACCATATTTAGGAGCTACCTGGTCAATCGCACGTTTAATTATTTGTCGAATTTCCTGTGCGCTGTAATTTTCGTCATCGTCATTAATTTCCAGGTTAAAATCAAAGTCAAATCCTATGTTGGACTTTCTGTCATAAGTAATCATATTTCGGCTTGAACTTCCAACAGGTTTAAATTGGAATGTAAAATATGGTCTTACGATGTCTTGTACTTTACAAATAATTTTGTACAAATCTTCTCTAACTGGTTTTGCTTCATTTTTGCTTACATAAATAAAATCATGCATATCATTTTCCTCCAATTATATGATTCCCATGCCGACCATTTAGAGAAATACTAAATCATTATATTATATCATATATTATGTTTTTATCAATATGCATTTTTTTTATTCTGAAAGATTTCATTATTTGCGATTTCGGCTTGAAGGGATCTCGTTTAAATATGTTGCATTTTCAAAATGCATTTATCCACAATAAACATAAATCCAAACGTAAGTTCGATTTCTCTATTGACAAAACCAAACACAAGTTCTATAATAAACATCAGTAAATTAAAAAGACCTCTCCTCAAACGGTGCTGCAACACCATCGGACAGGTCTCCCATATGTAGAGCAGAAAATGCCCATTGATATTATCACACGTTTTAAACTGATTTTCAAGTAACATCATGGCATTTCTGCAATATTTCCAATAGTAATTTTTACCATGCTGATAGCATGTCTTTATCCATTATGATGAAGAACTGATTAAAATTCTGTTTTTGAGCATGGAAATTAAGATGAACATTGAAAAATGAATAAGGAGTTTTACATAGATTTCCTATCCAAATGTAGAAGAAATAAACATCTTTTTCCATGGCGAAATTTTCTGCCATGAGATTTCTTATAGATATGTACGATTATGTTGGTATAAAAACGGAGGTGATAGAAAATCAGAAGGTCAAAATGACCTCTTGAAATTATCGGAAATTGCTAAACAATTAGGAATCAGTGAGAAAAGCTTAAAACGAATACTTTCTATAGAGCGTAATCTTACTGACTCAATGGAAATCAATATACATTGCCAAAAGAAAAGGTTTTTACTTTGCAAAATTCAGATGAACCAAAAACACAGAAAGAACTTGCAGAATCTCATGGAATATGTACATACATATGATTTGGGATATAGCAATGCAAGTAAGGCGTTAAATGACCATGTAGACAAAGAAGATAAACTCAATAACGTTTCGTTATCAAGTTTGGGGCAACGTGGAGATGTTGGTGGTTCTGCCAAAAAAGTGGGTTTAAGAATTAAGGAGTTGGAAAGGATTTATGGGATTGAACATGGCGGAGACAGAACGCAACACGAAAAAAATTCGTCTTGTAAAACTCAGTCTGGTCTAGCTTATGATATGAATATGGACGTGCGCACCCTCCAAAACTACAAGCAGCTTGCCAACATGATACCTGAATTAGATGAACTTGTGACAACTGGTATTGTAACTAAAACAACTGCCCTTGCAATAATGCGTAATCTTTCAGAAAAAGATCAGGAAGAATTTATTGAATCTATCCCTATTGATAAAAAATATACGCAAAAACAAATGGATGAAGAAATACAAAAATATAAAAATTGAATTAGATTTAGCAGAATCATATAGGTGGATAGTCGTTTGATTGTCCAGCTAAAAACAATATAAAGAAAAGGAGATTAAGAACATGGGTAAAGCAGAAACAACAGAAAACACAATCACATCAGAAGAATTAGCAAAAATATTCGAGGGCAAGTTTGTAACTATCAGCTCTATTGACCGCTATGGAGTATCTATAACCATGCTCAAAGCGTCGATTGAATATGAAGAGGATGACAGGACGTTATGGCTTGTGGCAAGAAATGAAAAAGACTGTATAATCACGTCAATATGTTTTGATGAATATATCATCGAAAGCATTGTAAACGATGGTGACGGATCATATACAATAAATTTCACCTTGGATATGGAGAGTATTGATATTTCAGAATGCAAGCTGTAAATAACAGAAAGATTTCTTTTCTACATAGAGAAGTAATCATATAGTAAGTACTGACAGGTGACTCCCTAAAACAGGGACTCAGCTTATCACATCAAATCAAACAACGGAGGATTGACGAAAGGCTGATCCTCTACAATCAAAATTCAAAAATATGGAGGAGAAAAAATCATGACAAAACTAAGCGAATTAACAATTGGAGATGTAAGAAAACTGGTGAATGGCAGAACAGTATCGGTATCAACCAGGGATAGAAGTCTAATTGGGATACATATGAAAGATTCTATTATGGTTGCTAATCCTAATGACGGTACAGATGGACAGATCATTCTTTTAGAGCCGAAAACAAGGCAAAAAATTGTACTGGATAGTGATGCCCTTATTGAATCTATTCACGGCAATGAAAATACTATTGAAATCAGATTTAATAACTCTATGGGGATACTGGATGTTGAAATTACGGGGGAAATACCATATTTGATTCATCCAGTAGCTGAGGAGTTTGATTACAAGGAACCGGTACACGAGGATTTTGTCCCAAGAGAGGAATTTATCAACCGTACAGGTATTTTTGTAACACCGGAGCATTATGAATATCTTTATGATATGGAATTCAAAAAAGCCAATGTATCGGCAGATGAATTTGTCAATAATTATGTGGAGAAATATTCCAATTGTATAGAGGAAGTGCCTTTAAACGGAACGTTCAAATATGAAATTATGGATGAAGATTTGGGCGGCATGTGCTTATATGAAGATATTTACCCCAATATTTGGGAAATTATCAACTCATTAGCTATGTCATATAGCATGGAACGTCAATCAAAATGGGAATTTGTTGAAAAATACAAATCAGCTTTAAAGGATAATCTTAAAACACTGAATAATCTTAAGGAAGAACTGATTAATAGGAAATAAAAATGACAGGGCGGTGTATTAAAATTAAACGATATGCCGCCTGAAAGAAAAAGGAGAAATCAGTACTATGGCAAAGAAAATCATAATCAATCCATGTCCTTATTGTGGTGGAGAAGCAGAATTAATGACAAAAACAGTAAATTTCTGTAATGATACAGTCATTAATTTCTATGTGGAATGTCTGGGATGTAAAGCTGCAACAAATAAATATAATACGTATTTTGGGTATTTACAACCCAACATGACAATACGAAGATTGACTAAAAAAGAGGCAGTTCAAAAGACAATAAACGACTGGAATAATGAAATTTTCAGCAACCAAACAAGATTATTACATATGTCAGATACGGAAAAGGCTATATGGTATATAAAGAAATTATTGTCTATGGCTTGGTATGGTGCAATGATTTCAGTTGATTCACCGGAATATATCACTGGATGGAAATTACGAAAAATAGCTGAAGAAATGGAATTATTGAAGTTATATAGCGGCATTAATTATGATTTGGGTGAAGTTGCTAAGAAAATATTTGTTAATGACCATGTAAAGGACATTATTTCACGATATTTTGAAGAAAAACAAATACAAATGTAGAAATATATAGTGGTGAGAGATTGTAACTTGCCACTATATATCAAATTTAAGGAGAAAATCAGTAATGACAAATGGGACAAAAGTAAAAATAACAGATGAAACCAGTAAGTATTTTGGCAAAATCGGCATATTGGGAAGACAAAATGTAGAATGTTTACCAGTATGCAGTGTTTACTTTAATGATGGAGATTTTGATTACTTTTCGGAAGATGAAGTTGAGAAAATTGGATAAGAGATAGATACGGAGGAATGAGAAAATGGAATCAAATAAAAGAATGATAGATATTGAAAAGAAAATCAATGATTTCTTTGCATCACAGGAATTTAAAGAACTTGTGTTAAAGCATGACGAAAATTCTTCCTATGTATCAGAAGCTTTTAATATATACAATAATTCCCATATTGAAGAGATATTGAATGATGTAAATAAGTGGATTCATGAGATTGAGGAAAGTATTTCAGTACATGTTACGAGAGATTTGTTGTTTTGTACTTCATCTACTGGTGTATATATGGAAATACTTATGCCAGATGGAGAAATGGTTAAAGAATATATGGGAGTGCTAATGATACATAGTACATATCCTGGTCGAAACAATAAATGGATTATTAGATTTTATGATAAATACATATATCATTCAACAAGTGATTGGTATGATGGATCAAAAATTAGTTCTATTTCGGATGTGAAAAGGAAGATATTTTATTCTGAAAAGAATCAAATTTTATCCAGTTGTAAAAAGAGTATAAAAAACACTAATGAAATTATACGTTATTATGAAAAAGAAAAAAGGGAATCCGTAAATAGAAAGGAAGAAGTTAAAAAATGGAAGTATATGGAGAAACTGTCTAATAGGTAGCATTAATTTACTTGCAAAGATACAATAATTTCAATTATAGATGAAGGAGAAGATCAATAATGACAGGAAAAGTTAAATGGTTCAACAATCAGCGTGGTTTTGGGTTTATTTCAGGTGATGATGGCAAAGAAGTATTCGTACATTATTCTGGAATTGCAGGTGAAGGATTCAAGGAATTAGCAGAGGATGATTCAGTGAAATATGATGTTATCGACACTGAAAAGGGTGTACAAGCTGTAAATGTTGTACGTACTTCCATATTGATAACTGATGGTGATGATGCGTATAAAATAACATTGTTAGCATAATGTGATTGCCAAAAAGAGAATAGCTGAAAAGGGAGTAGTACAACGCTGATCTTCAGCGTTTATTCCCATTTTAATAAAAAACAAAGGAGTGATGTATTATTAACAACAACACACAAACAGAAGTTTTAAGAAGATACTATGATATGCTTTATCCGGAAAAATTGAAGGATAATGAATATGTTGCTTTATTCTTTATGAAAACGGATAAAGATGGAAATGTAGTAATTGGAAAAGATGGGAAAAAAGTAGAGTTTCATAAGTATGCAAAGAATTTTGAAGAATATCAAGATTATATAGAGAAGTTCAGATATAATTTTCATGCTTATAATGCTCTTGCTACTGTAAAAGCTGGATCAGATGGTGAACCTCATAGGCGAGAAGGCAATATGAGACAACAAAGGGTATTATTCATTGATTTTGATAAGAAGGACTATCCCAATTTAAAAGATGCCTATGATTTTACCAAGATGATAAGAAAGAAATTACCTAATGTGTTTCTTCATGCTTATTATGATTCTGGACATGGATACCATTATTACATAATTATTCCACCGACTTGTAAAATCAGAGAGATTAGCGAGTTTAACAAAGAATTATGTGCATTGGTAGGAGCAGATACCAACGCTTGTAAAGTGACACAAGTAGCAAGAATACCTTGTACTTTCAATCGGAAGAATCCAGATGAAAATGGGAAGTTTCCTATGGTAAAGGAAATAGACCATTACAGTATACATCCTCAACAGATAGCAAAATTTCACCCTCTTGATGTAGAAAATCTGAAAAGAACTGTAAATAATGCAAAGAAAAGATTTACAACAGAAGATATACCGGAACTGCCCTTTACGGAATGGAAGTATGACACGGGTGAATTTGGTGAAAAACAATATAGCTGTCTTTGTACTGAAAAAGCATTCCATGAAGGATCTGATGAGCATGAAAGAAATACATGGTTAGGAAGAATAATTGTATGGCTTACAAGACAAAAGTATCCAAACTACAAAATTGAACAAATGTGCCAGGAATGGAACACAAGATGTAGACCACCAAAAAGTATAGCTGAGACGCAAGATGAAATAAACGGATGGTACGAATGGTTTAAGAAAAATGGCATGATAATCGGCGGTTGTTGGTGGAATATCAAAGACGAACGGAAGAAAGAAATAGTTCGTAAACAATGTGATAAATATCATTGTAAGCAGGCGATAAACCCGTATGAGAATATGAGTATATCAGAAGATGTAGGTGTAAAAATGAACCAAAAAGTTTTGACAGATGGAAAATTAAGCGTCAAAGGGAAATATATAATGTCAGGATATGAATATTTGATTTTGACAGTATTAGATAAATATATGCCTAAAACAGGGAGAACACCATTTACAGTAAAAGATTTGAAATATCGGATGCAATATAAAAAGCATGGAAAGTGGCAACTTTGCATGGATATATCTACACTGAAAAAGACACTGGAAGATTTGGAGAATCACAAGTGTATAAAAGTAACTGATCCCACACCAACACAATGTAAAAAGAAAAATCCGACTTTTGATGATAAAGTGATTAAACTTGCTAGAGGTTTGAAAGATATTGATATGGATAAATATATTGTATTTTATTATTCAGTAGCAAGGGCATTTATCTGTCACCAGATTACACAAAATGAATATAAGGTGTATTTATGCATTTTAAATAACTATAAGGATGGTAAAAGCTGTACATTGGAAAAAATGAATATAACCCTTAACATGGAAGAAAGTCATATATTAAGAGCAATAAAGAATTTAGAGATAGCATCATTATTAAAAGTAGATCGTTTACCTCCTAATGATATGGGTAAGAAACATAACATGTACTATCCAAAAGATACAGATAAATGGGATAAGGATACGGATATTGAATTGGATGATATGGTATCGGGATTGAATATATCGTTGATTGCATAAAAATAATCCTACTGGAAGTTGTGTGTTACACAGATGTATCCTACTCCGTAGGATATAATACATTCTATACATAGTTACCAAAATTCCCTGAGTAAAGTTCAAAAAACATTGAAAAATAAGGAGAAAGTGCACATGCTATCGTGCAAAATAGAGTTACCAAAATTCCATGTCATTTTTTCAGAAAACCTAATAAAATCAAGGGTTTTCTGACGGTTTTTACGTGCAAACAAAAAACGCAGTTTCATGTATGGGGAAACTGCCATTAAGTTTTATCAATAGATTACCATACATGAGCTGCTAAAGCAAGCACTATTTTGATAAATTTCAGCAAAGGAGATTATGCTGAAGTAGAATCGAAAAAAGGACAGGTATTTCATAGAAATCTGCAATATCTTTTTACGGATGTTAAAGCTGCTAACCGTTCAAAGAGAGCATGGGAACATGGTAGACGTAAGGCAAAAAGAAGATAAGACTGGAGGGGACAAACAATTAACAACACAAAAATTAAGTATTTAAATGTAGAAAATAAAATTTATGAGGTAATTAACATTTCATTCTTTCATATGACAATTGAAGCAGTAGAAACTGATCTGACTACAGAGGATGTTCCTGGTGATGAATTGTGGAACCTTGAAGAGTTTTCACGTTATAAGGTCAAATTGATCAATAATAACGGTATGGGTAAGATTATTGATTTTGTAGAATGGAAGAAAAACAGGCAATGAAACTACTCTTTCAATCGAAGATATAATTGTAAAATGTCTTAGGGTTATTTCACTGAAAATGGGGCTTATTTGAGCCTGTATGATTCAGAGGGTAAATTGTCCATGAGATATGTTTGGAGTGGAATATAGGGTGAATTCAGAGGTATGGATAGTAGGAATATGATAGGGAATCTGATGGAATGGATGCTTGAAAACTGAGTGGAGAGATGGAATTTATTTTCGATCCAAAGGATAGCTGTTGCCGAGAAGTATAGACCTATTTATGAGAAACAAGCAAAAAAGAATATGTCATTAGGTGGAAGGAATTATTCTCCAAGGGAAGGTTCGCAGATTTCTTCAACCCTTTCTGATGATAACAAGATTGATGTACGTGCAAAATTAGCTAAAACGGCAAGTGTATCCACTGATACATATTCAATGGGTAAAAAAATTCTTGATTCAAATAATGAAGAACTTAAACAAGAAGTATTGTCTGGAGAAAAAAACATTAATGCTGGTTATAAAGAGCTTACAAGGAACAAAAAAGAAGAAAAAACAAATGCAGATAAAAAGTCAAAATTCTATCAAAAATCGCTTACGGAAAATTTACCACAAGCGATTTTACCAAAGGACGAAATTCTACAACGGACAAAAAACTTTCTGATATTGCTGGTGTTTCAGAAAAAACATACCGTATGGGCGCAAAAGTTCTTAATTCAAGCAATGAAAACGTAAAAACAGTTAGCAGATGAAATGGGAATTTCTATTCCTACACTCCAAAACTATAAATTATTAGCTGATATGATTCCTGAATTAGCGGTTTCGCATTTTTGAGAAATCGTTCTGATGCAAAAATGATAGGAATGTTATTTTTGGAATTTTAATTTTTGGAATTTATTTAATTTGTTTTTTTTATTTTATTTTTTTATTTTTTAAAAAATCGAAAAAATAAAAAAATGAGTGGAAAAACTGGATTGGATGGAGAAATACATTATGTAGAAAGTAATTTAGAATTGTTTTTAGGAGGATGAAATAAAAATGCATTTATTTGATAACAAAACATGAAAATAGAAATATTTTTTAAAATAAATGTAGAAATAAATATTAGGAGTTTTGATTCTACAAATAAGAAAATGTAGAAATAGATTGTAGAAAGAAATTTCTATTATTACGAAAAGAACGGAGGAAAGGACAATGAAAAATATTCATTCACCGCCAATATAAAAATTGGTGGAAGAAATTAAAAAAACTGAAATAAATAGAGAAGTAGATTATATCAAAAACGAAAAGGAGAGATGAATTATGAAAAATTTACAAGTAACTTGGAAAGGTATCAGCCCATTAATTATGCACAGTTGCCAGGCGGTAAATCCGCTTTGCCCAGTGACGAGGGAGATGAAAAAATATACGGGCAAGCGAAAGAAAACAGAAGAGGATTTATTGAAAATTGCTGATCTCGAATGGGAGGCAGGCGCATATTGGGATGATGAAATTGGTCTTTACATACCGGGCGAGAATGTAGAAGCAACACTCGGGAATGGGGCAAAAGCGTTTAAAAAAGGAAAGGATTTTGAGAAGTATGTTGCTGTGACGGATCTGTATATACCGCTTAACTATGGCCAAGATCTAACAAAAGAACAGCTGATAAAAGATTACCGTTTTCGTGATACACGGATAATGGTTGTGCAAAGGTCACGGATCGTTCGGACAAGACCAAGGTTCAACCAGTGGCAGATTATTTTTGGGTTAGCGTATGATGAAACAAAAATTGATTTAGATGAAATTGTAAATTGTATGGAATATAGCGGAAATTATATTGGACTTTGCGATTCACGTCCGAAATATGGAAAATTTGTTCCTATAATTGAAGAACTGGACTAAATTGTATGGCAAGCATTTTGAGTTCTGTCTAGGTATGATGGGATTGGATAAGTTGGGATTTGCTACGTTCAGATTGGATCAGATGAGGTTGGCTATGCTATGTTATGCATTGTAAGTTGAGTTGTGTTACGGTGTGGTAAGGTGATCTTTGGTGTGTTGCGTTGAGCTATGTATTTTAAGTTGTGTTATGTTATGGTTGGTTATGTTATGTTGAGCTGTGCTCTGTTATGTTGTGCTGGGCTAGGCTATGAATTATAGGCTAAGAGAGAAAAATAGAAAAGGAAATAAGAAAGGAAAATTTAAAAATGAATGAAATTATTGAAAATAATAAGAAAAAATCAGAAGTTTTAGCAGAAAAATTAAATGAACTGAATTATGGGGATTTTATTTCTCATGATCAGATTGCTTCTGTGATTGAAGAAGATTATGGATCAAATAAATATAGTTCCGTAATTGCGAAAGCTAGGAAGATATTGCTGAAAAAGTATAATAAAGCGATTGAGAACATTCCAGGTGATGGCTATCGGGTTGTGGCTCCTGATGATTTTGTAAAACAGTCATTGAAGCATTATAAGCGGGGATTTAATGAAATGCAGAAAGGTTATGATCATCTTGAATATGCACCTGTAGAGAATATGTCCGTAGAGGGAAGAGATACATACATGCGTGTCCATGATCGTGCAATTATATTACAAGCAAGTATGCAAGGTGTAAAAGCCGAGCTAAAAACGCTTAGTGGTAAAAGAAAACATCCTTTTGCATTAGAGAATATACAAAATAATTGAGTAAGTAGGAATGAGACTAAAACAAATGAAGGAATCAATGAAATTTATCGTAATACCGGAAGAAAGAGCAGCAAAATCAAGAAAAACAAAGTTGAACGGAAAACTGGATTATGATGCAAACGATGATACAAAATACATCAAAGCATTTCTTCCCGAGATATATCAGATACCCAGTTTTGAACTGTATTTAGAGATTGAGATAGATAGAATCAGTGATGATTACTGGATGTACAATACCAATCTCGTACGGGCAGGAGAAATCTTTAAATTTCCTATTAGAATTGGAAAAGGTGAAGTCGTTTGTACAGAGGAATGTGTTGTTAATTATATTCTGTCAGAGCTTGAAAATGAAGAAGTTGACTGGGCTTCTGAGATACAGATTTATGACAGATTTGTTGAATATGCAATGGCATATTTCGATAGAGTTTATGACATCAAAAGAGAATAATTAAATAAAAGGACAAGCATTTCAGAGCCGGTAGATTTTTTCTATTGGCTCTGAGAAAGTGTTATAGGGTTTGGAGGAACAAGTCATGAAAGAAAATACTATTGCAAAAGCAAGAAGATATATGATGTTCAATCTGTCAATTTTTGACTGTTGTACAGAAAACGAAAGAATGGTATACAGACAGTATAAAAAAGCTAGTAAGCCGGAAGATAAGCAAAAAACAATAAAAGAACTTTTACATAACGTCATGTCATTTTCTGAAACAAGAAAAATTGATAAAAAGGCTTTATACGATAAAAATAATGAACCGATAATTAGTAAATTAATTGCAGGATTTGAAAATGAATGCGTCCGGTTATCGGAATCATTTGTTTATGATGAAAGAGAACCTAAACACATTCCGCTGATAAAAGAAATAGTAATACTGTATTGTCCTGGCACTGGAGACAAGGATGTTTATAGTTGGCATGAAATAGTTTTAAAGCAGATCATTGAAAATGGTATTTTGATAGATGGTGAAAAATATATTGTATATTCGTCATCGGCAAATCAGATGAAGAAACGGCAAGTATGTTTAATGCAGCAAAAATTTTCTGAGAAAAATCAAGGACGCTTAATGTGCGGTTTGTCACTGGATACCATAAACCGGAATGGTGGTTGTAATACAGGGAAATACTTGGCTTACACATCACTGGTTTTTTCAAAGAGTGTAGAACCGTCTGTTGATATAAACATAGATCAGATTTTGATTCTTCCAGAGTTTGAAACAGACGTAATTAGATCGGAAGAGCACACGTCTGAAC
>CAOXUF010000003.1:0-12875 GCA_948560485.1 uncultured Eubacterium sp. | reverse complement strand
CTTGATATGGAATCTCTTACAATAGAAGAAAAAACTATGCCTGTTCCTGTAAATCATATGGATGGTGCTGGTATATTTCTTCCGGGAGTATTTCCGCAAAGCTGTCAGATTCGTGGTGGATGGATAAAAGGGGCAGTTTTCCCATTTGATTTTCAAAGGTTTATTGCAGAAAAACAGGAAAAGGGAATTGCAAAGGACAGGATTAAAGACATATGGGGAACAGAGATTTCAGTAGACTATATCAAGGATAATATAAAAATTATTTTAAATGGCAGTCAGTTAAAAATGTGGAAATATTATAAATCGTGGGATGATTACAAAAAAGCATTTAAAAAGAACGGACTGAAAATATGTGTCAATAATACAATGCATTATCCATATAGTGATGATCCCGTTGTTTCATCAGCATATCAGTTTTATCAGACGATTCCGCGCGAAAATGTAACAGACGAAAAAATCAAAAGATTATCAGAGCTGACGATTAAGAGAATCAATGATGCAAAAATGAATCCCGATACAGCGTTAAAAATTATGGGGGCAGATTTGCAGAGAGAAGAAGGACTGGATCCTTTTTATGCGTCAATAAAAGCATATCCTCAGATGTTACAGGATTCATATGTGAGAAAGCGTATTAGCAAGAAAATCATCTCTGAACGTAAAAAAGCCATGTCGGGAAAGCCATACATCAAAGGATATTACAACTATATTTGTCCGGATTTATATGCAGCATGTGAATACTGGTTTTGCGGAGATGAAAATCCAAAAGGGCTTATACCTGGAAACCATGTGTATAATGCTTTATATGGTGAAAAGGAAAATATTAAAGAAGTATGTTGCCTTAGAAGTCCCCATTTATCAGATTGTGAGCATTGTGTCCGTATATTGGAAAAGTCCGATGAATGCAAGAGATGGTTCCAGGGCATGGATACGGTAATCAGTACACACGACCTGTTGACAAAAACGCTTCAGTGTGATGTGGATGGGGATGAAATGCTGCTTACACCGGATGGAGTCTTTCTTGTTTTGGTAGACAGGAATAAACCTCCATTGTATTACGAGATGAAGAAATCAGAACCATCGGAGGTAAATAAGAAGAATATATTTGACTGTCTGATGCGTAGTTTCAAGAATGAAAGTATCGGGGATATTTCCAATGTCATTACGAAATACTTAAATATGGCATGTGAGGTTGACTATGACTTTGTACGTATTATGACAGCATATAATAATTTCTGTATTGACAATCCAAAATCACAGTATATGCCTTCGATGGGTGAATATGAGGGGATGTATAATGAGTGGATAGAAAAGGAGTATCCATATTTCTTTAAATATGCAAAGGATAAAAAGTCTGACCAATGCTGTGACGATAAAGCTGTAAACAAAAGAAGTAATGTCAATCGTATAAGCGGATACATATCAGAAAATACCAAAAGCAACAAGGAAAATATATGGATTAATCCGGCTGATGGGAAAGACTTCAATCCTGCATATTTTCAAGACACTGATTTTAAAATAGATCGTTCGTCAGATACATATAAAGCATTACAGGATAAGCTGTTAAGGTTGAAAATTTACGACACTGAGAAATTCCGGAAAAACTTAAGAAAAAAATACAGCATTGCCAAAGTCAATAAGAATTTAGGATATGATGTCTATCATCTTTATTGTCATAATGTATTACAGAATATAGTGAAAGCAACATATAATGTGAGGGAGAGGATTGGATACCGTAGAAAAACGGCATTGTACCTTATAGATATTGAATATTTCCAGGAAGAAAATATTAATTCGGACAAGTCTATTCTGTGGAGCTGTTTTGGCGATATTCTGTATGAGAATCTTATATATAATTTGAAGCATAAGCCTGACAGTCTGCTAAAGCTAAAGCGAAACGCATATAAGAAAGCAGACCAAAGAGACAGTGAGGTAGAAGATATGGTTGAAGCTGTACAGAGGAATATGCTGGAGCAAAAAAAGGTTCCCATCACGTACAGTGAGTATTCATGGATCAGAAATCTTCCTTGCAGAAAAGGCTGTGAGACAGACCGTCATTTATTATATTTGTTACTGGTGCTATATAAAAGGAAGATGAAGATTTTAGATGGACTGGAAAACAGGGAATCTGTTACAGATGATAACCGGAGTCATTTCAGAATTTATAACAATACGCGGTTTAGGAACATTACACGGACTACAATAGACCGTTGGATAGGAAGAGCCATTGCGAAAAAAGGACTGGAAAGGTTTATAAAAAAAGGCTTGGTCAAGATCGTATATGGAAAATACTATGATAAAATATATCTGTTTATACCTGGGAATATGGATACAGAACAGGAGATAGCTTTTTGGGCATGTAATAATAATCCAATGATTGATTATTATATGTATTCAAAAGAAGCCTGTGTAAAGGAATGTGTGGTCTGTAAAGAAAAATTTCTTGTCAGAGGTGGGAATGTCAAGACATGCAGTCCAAAGTGTTCACGTATTAATGAGCTTAGAAATAAGAATAAGTTATAGAACATATATAGTAAGTATAACAATTAGGAGTTTTGACTTGTAAACAGGTGCTCGGAAAGCCTTTAAAATAGGGCGTTCCGAGCCTTTTTCTTAAAATCGCGGATATGTCCATAAAAGAGAGGAGAGGTGGCCGTCACGTCAAACAGTTGAGAGCCGCGACACCAACAGAGAAATATTTGTATGAATGGAGGTGAGTAAATGGACACATTAAATGTCATTGCAAAAAAGTATCTTAAAGCAAATGGAATTCGTATCATTCATTTTGCTGATTATATCGGATGTGACCAGGGACGCTGTAGCAGATGGCTGAATGGTGAATGCAGGCTGAGAAAGATACAAATAAAAAAGGTACATGAATTTCTTGACGGGAAATTTTTGAAATCAGTAAATGAGATTATGCAGAAAGAAGGTGACAATTATTGTAAAAGCGACTATTAATGATGAATTATACGATTATTTGATCCAATTACTGGAACAAAAATTTTACAGTACAACAGATTTAGAGGAATTGACAAAAATCAATGGACTTTTTGGGGCATTAAAGCATCAGACCGAACCATGGTTATCAGAAATTCGTCCAAAAAAACAATAATGAAAAACTGAATATAGCAATTAAAAAAGAAGGAAGAAAAAAGAAAGAAGGTGAGATTATACCAAAATATACAAATTTTGCGTCATTAAAAGCAGCTATCCAACAAAAAATGTATAACGCTACACAGGAGGCCACGGAGCTTTCGTTCCAAGATTTGCAATTGAACGTAAATCATTTCTATGACGCGCCCGAGGGTAGATATAAGAGAACAGACCAATTACGGGATTCCCCACAATTAGACGGAGTAAATTTTGAGGGCGATAGTGCAGTAGGACAGATTAGTATAAATACGGGGACTCAGTATGATCCGAGTGGAAGAGATACAGAAACAATTTATACCTATGCCGAGGCAGGCGATCTGCTCGGTAATCCTGGATTTTGGGATAAAACAGAGGAGCAAATTGAAAATAACATAAAAACTTCATTTGGTAAGTATTTTAAATAGAAAAGGAGAAGAATGAGTAAAGACAAAAAGAATAGAGACACAAAACTAAAAGAAGGCAATTTACAGATAAGAACGCCTTATATCGTAGCAATAAAAGACGGTTGCGATTTTACTGGAGTTCTAGCCGCGAAATGTGAAAGCTTGAAAGGCGATAGTACATGTATGTTCTACAGATTTTACCTTGGAGGAACAAAGTGTATTGATCTATATGATAACGAGATTGAGCATATATACGAAATTCAAGCATGTGATTATGATTCACAGAAGTATTTCCAAGAATTTGAAGAAGAGTATGGTATTAAGTGTTTTAAAAATGATGGAGAATTGTTAGATAGTACGGTCATCCTTGGGAACATACTATATAATAATGAAGGAAATATATGGAACGACCTCACTGATGAACAAAAAGAAGAGTTGATAAATCAACTTGTTCTTAATACAAATGACATTATTAAGCTTTTGGATGCATTTTCAGCTAATAAGGAAGAGAATAAAAAGCTACATGATAAAAATAAGAGGATTATGGATGCGACTTTAGAAATAATGGAGAATTACCGAGACATCAGAAGCAGATTTCCTTATGTTATGAATACGATTGACATTATCTTTGATGGATTAGGTATTGAGAAATTTATTAAGAAGATTTGCAGTCAATAAAAATAGTAAAAAATAGAAAATATGTTCGATTTTAGTTGCTGAGAATTGGAAAATGTGGTAGAATGATAAGTAAATAAATTGAGGTTTGGAGGTGTTGATTGTGAGTAGAAAAATTTTATGTGAAGCTTGTGGGAGTATCCTGAATGAAGACATTCTAAGACAGAAGAATTCTCTAAATACGTGTTTGGTATGCGGCGCAAGCTTGGGTATGGATGAAACTGAAAATGAATCAGAATCAGCACAGGAAGAATTGGTGGATTGGCTATATATTGAATTTGATGATAGCAATACTTATTTTATTATAGAAAAATCAAAAGCAAAATTGGAAAACATGACTTCAGATATGAAAATAAAACATACATTTAAAGCTCCACCAGAAGGTGAAGACGAGGATTGTGAAGCCGCCAAAGAAGTATTGCGTAGAGAATACAAGCCTGATGCATTTTTAGAATCAGAAGAGTGTACAATAACTAAACCGGATGCTTTATGGGCTTCTGAAGGGAAATGTCCAAGATGTCATTCTTCTAATCTTCAATTAGTCCCACGCAAGTTTAGTATATGGACTGGTTTCCGCACGAATAAAGTAGACAGAATGTGTGTGAACTGTGGATACAGGTTTTAAATTAAGTTGAAAATTGAATAACGATAAAAAACAAAGAGAACTTAGTAGTTTATAGGTTCTCTTTTATTATGTAAAAAAACAGAAAGGACGTAAATATATGAGTGAATTCGTGGCCCAGATTCGGGCAGAAATCGACACAAAACAGGCAGAGCAAAAGTTAAAAGATTTCACAGATAAAGAACATACAGCCAAAATTAATTTAGAGGTTGATGAAAAGGCTTCACAAAAGGGCATTGACAAAACCTTAGACAATGCACAAAAACAGACGAAAAAGAAATCTGTTGATGTAGATATCAATTATAAGGAAAACAAAAACAGCATTACACAATTGACAGATTCAGCAAACAGAATTCTGTCTCTGTTTTCAGGAAACAGAAATTTATTGGACTTAGGCGCAGATAAAATCAGAGAGGCAATTGGACAATTAAAAGAATTAAATACAATATTAGTAGAGATTGATAAATCTGGCAATCTTAGTCAAACTCAGTTATCCAAACTTTCAGATGATTCTTATGATGCAGCCAGTAAATGGGGTGCATTAATACAGGGTTATATGTCTAGTGCAGAAACTTTTAGCCAGGCAGGATATTCGAATCTTGAAGAAATGGCAGATTTATCAACAATGGCACAGACAGCGGGACAAATGACAGAACAGACCGCTACAAATTTCTTGATCGCGTCTGATAATGCGTGGCAAATGAAAGGAAATATAGAAAAACTCACGTCAGTTTTGGATGGCATGAACTCAGTTACGAATCATAATGCCTTGAATATGACAGAGCTTGCTAATGGAATTCGTGTGGCTGGTTCTATGCTTTCAAATTCGGGATTAGCCGAAGAACAGGCAACAGCATTAATTGGAACTGGTGTTGCTACAACAAAAGATTCAGGTGAAACAGTTGCAAGAGGGCTTCGTACTATTATTATGAATCTTCGTCAGATTAAAGGCGAAACAGATGATGGGGAAATTATTGATACGCAGCAATTAGAAAAGGCTGAAAGAACTTGCTCAGAAGTTGGGGTTTCCTTAAAAACTGTAAAAGATGGAGTCATGGAATTACGAAATCCTATTGATGTACTTAGGGAGTTGTCTGAGGTCTATAACAGCCTTGATACGATGGATGCACGTAGGGCAAGTATTATTAGTGATATTGCCGGTAAACATAGAAGTAATATTTTAGCATCTATTTTAACAAATTTTGACCAGTACGACAAGATGCTTCAGGACTATGCCAATGGTGAAGGTTCAGCATTTAATGAAGCGATGAAGACGGCAGATTCCTGGGAAGGACGCTTACATAGTCTTTCGAATTCCTGGCTTGAACTTATTGATAATTTCGCACAGGCAGATACAATGAAGGGTGGCATCTCATTTTTAGATGGAATGGTATCTGCAATGGATTCATTACAGGAAAAAGAGCTACTGTTACCAACTCTGACTTCCGCAATAATGGGACTTCGCAGTGTGTTTTCCGGTAGGGGAATCACAGATATTAATTATAATAAAGAAGGTAAGGGATTAAATAAGCTTGATATTGAAGGAAGTCTTTTTGGATTAAATTTCAATAGTATAAAAAGATGGAAAACGCACTTTGCAGACGCTGAATCAGAAATTAATAGATGGAACAAAAATGTTTCACTTGGTCAGACATCACTAAAGAAATTTGGCGGTGAATTTGTCAAACAAAATGATAATTTCAAAGACTATATTTCTACTGTAAAGGATGGAAGTGCTTCACTGGGCGGTTACAAAGCACACTTACAATCAGTAGGTGTTGAATTTGAAAATTTTAATATGAAGTCTTTTATCGCCAATGCCGCGACAGGTTTCTTGGCGACAAGTGCCATAGAATTAGCCCTTGCCGGAATAACAACCGTTATTGATGATGTTATCCATAAACAAGACCGTCTGGCTGAATCTGCAACAGAATCAACGACAGCATGGAGTGAATCCAATAATACCCTACAGGAGCAGATAAATAAGTACAAAGAGCTTAAGTCACAGCTTGATTCCGGTACTCTTACTCCTACAGAGGAATATGATACACGCCAACAGATTCTTGACATTCAGATGCAGATATCTGACCAGTATGGAGAACAGGCGGCAAATATTGATTTAGTAAATGGAAGTCTACAGACACAGTTAGGGATACTACAGCAGATTTCTTCTGAAAATGCCAAACAGGCTTTAAACGAGAACCGTGAAGAGTATAAAAATGCCGTAGAACAAATGACAACAGACCGTAGGTATATCCTTGGTGCTACTGGAAGTGTTAATTATAAAGGACATGATGATTTACGTAAGGATGTTGAAGATATTGCAGAATCTTTTGAAAAAGAGGGAATCCATTTAGAAGAAACTGGTGACGGTTCCGGTATAAAGACAATCTTCTTTGATGGTGATGCTTCACAGGCCGAAGAGACAATCAATGCCCTTATGAATAAGATAGAGGAGCTGAAATCCAAATATACGGATGATGATGACAGTATTAATATTTTGGATTACATCTTGGATCAGTCAGCTCAATCTTTGAAAAATAACCGGGAAGAGATTCTTGATAAGCATGAAGAAAGCTATAAGAAATTTCTTCAGATGGATATGCTGTCAAAAGGCACTGGGAAAGGTTCCGCTGCTGACGTATTCAACCAGTATACAGAAGCAGTTGAGAAATACAATGAGGCTTTATCAAGCGGTGATCAAAATACAATTAATAAAGCACGTTCTGATTTTGCTACCATAAGTGATGAGGTTGATAATCTCCTTTCCAAAGGTGAAAACAGTAAGTACTCAACATTGTTTGAGGATATTACTGACCAGTTAAACACAGCCGGTATTAAGTCAATGGAATTCCAGGAAGCTTTATCCGATGATTCAAACAGCAAAAACCAGTTCCACGGTCTGTCAGATGGTATTAAGGATGCGTCAGAAGGTCTAAAGTTCCTAAAACTTGATGCGGTTGATGCAATGAATGCAATCGTAACAGCCGGGAAACAGACAGGGGAAAGTGAGCTGTGGACACTTGCAGAAGCGTGGGGAATCACATCTGAATCTTCCAGGGAAGAAATACAGGGATTTATTGATGTACTGATACAGGCAGGTCTTGTAAGCGGTGAGGTTGGAACATCAGCAGAAAATGCATCAAAATCCTTTGAGTCATTTTCTACTTCTGTACAGAAGACAATTTCTGATTATGCAACACTGAAATCAATCATGTCAGAATCCGTTTCGGGAGCCGGGATTTCTTACGATAATGTAGATGCATTCCGGGCAATGTTCGGAGCTGATGCTGACAAGGCACTGGAAGAAACTGCAAACGGATATCACCTCAACAGAAAAGCTCTTGGTGAGTTACAGGCACAAATGGGCGAGATGACAAAAACGGATTACCTTTCAGCCTTAAGTGACCAGTATACAGAGTTACAGAATATAGAAGCACAGATTTCTACGTTTGAGCTTCTCGGACAGGATACATCGGGACTGGAAGCGTCAAGAAACGGGATCCTTGATAATATTTCATCTCTGCATGAATTACAGAATCAGTATGAAGCTGCTACTTCTGCGTACCAACAATGGCAGTCAGCTATGTCCGGTGGTGAAGAAGGTGACATGTATGATTCCATTTATGGGAACATTGATAAAGCCAAAGACTTGTATGATAAAGGATTGACAGGTACAAACAAGTTCCGTGAGTTTGCTGACCTTATGTCTAATAAAGATTTGTCTACTGCATCCAATGAGGAAATTGTAGCAGCTTATGAGGATGCACTTCCAAAGATTAAGAGGTACTTCACAGAAGGGCAGGAAGGTGCACAGAACTTCCTGGAAGATGTACAGAATCTTAATTCTGAATGGGTGCACATGAACGAGGATGGCTCATTTGATATTGATTTTGATGATCAGAAAGTCGCTGATAAGCTTGGCATAGATGTTGAAGCTGTCCAGGCTATTATGAAGAAACTCAGCGATTATGGTTTTGACATCAATCTTGAAAACCCTACAGCTTCCATGAAAAAACTTAAATCAGAGGCTGAATCTGCTGAAAAGACGCTTGGTGAATTAGGTGATAATGTCAAGGTGGATTTAAACGCTGATTCATTTGAGGAAGTGGACACGCAGATTTCTTCTATAAAAGAGTACATAGATGGAATTGAGGGTTCTGACTTAGAGCTTGATGTAAAGACGGATAAACTGAATGCCGCCAATACCATTCTTGAATATCTGATTTCACGTAAAAAGCAGCTTGGAGAAAAAGAGGGTGTTGACGTTGAGATCAATATTGATGAAAGTCAGTTACAAGCCGGATATACCATTCTTGGACGGTTGAGGGATAATTTACAGAATCTACATGGTGAAGTTGACGTTGACACTGTAAATGTTCAGACGGCTATAAACACATGTGTAGAACAGATTGAAGCAATGTCCCCGGAAATGAAGGTGGCTCTTGGTATCCAGGGCATGACCACGGATGAAATCAAATCCGGTTTACTGGATGGTTCCATTCAGCTGCCCGTGACCGCTGATACAGAAAAAGCAAACAGTGATATTGAGAAGATTAAAAGCAATAAGATTGACGATAAAAACTTTAGCGTAAATGCAAATACCAGTCAGGCTGAAAATTCACTGTCAAACATAAGGAACTATCTGTCAGCAATTACGAGTAAGGAAATAACGGTTACAGTCAATAAGGTAACAAATAACCGATCCACCCATAGCACAGGAAAAGGTGGAAGCCCTGCAGATGGTGGTGTTTCTGTAAATGGTACTGCACATGCTCATGGAACAGCTTTTGCAAATGGAACATGGGGAAATCCTTCACCGGGAAAGAAGCTTGTAGGTGAATTGGGTACGGAGATAGTTGTAAATCCTCATACTGGCAGATGGTTTACTGTAGGTGATAATGGAGCTGAGTTTGTTGAGATACCAAAGAATGCGATTGTCTTTAACCATAAACAGTCAGAAAGCCTTTTAAAGAAAGGATATGCTGACGGAAGGGGACAGTCACTTGCAAGTGGTACTGCACTTGTGAGTGGTACAGCGTTATCGGGTGGTACTGGTGCATTTAATGCCGGAGGTAGTGGTTCCTCTGCAAATTCCAACACTTCCAATACAATAAAACCAAATTCCAACAATAAAGACAAGTCTAAATCCAAAGACAAGAAGGAAACCAAACAGACTTTTGACTGGATTGAGCGTAAACTGGAACGTCTGCAACAGATAATAGATTATACCAAGGCAAAATTCGAAAATCTGTTTACTATCAAGAAGAAAAATTCAAATCTTGACAGGCAGATAAAGCAGACTAACAATCTTTTAAAAGCTAGTCAGAAGGCAGAGAAAAAGTACGCGAAAAAAGCTAATAACGTTAAACTTAGTGCATCTTTAAAGAAAAAAGTTCAAAGCGGTGCTTATAATATCAAGAATTATGATGAGAAGACTGCTGAAAAAATCAATAAGTACAAAGATTACTATGATAAACGTTATAATGCCAAGAAGAAGGTACAGGAACTTAAGACACAGAAACGTGAACTGAAAGAACAGAAATACCAGCTTCGTGTAGACAACTCAAATAACCGGATTGAGATGTATGATGCAAAAGCAAGCCTGAGTACAGATTATAAGAAAAACAACCGGTTTGCTGATAAGCAGATTGCACATACCAAATCTTCCTATGATTATCAGATTAAGATTGCAAAGCTGACAAAGGATACCGTAAAAGTCAAAACGCTTGAAGCGGAACGCGAGAAGGAAATTATTGAATTACAGAAGAAGAAATTCGATAATATCCAAACATATTATGAGAATCAGATTTCTCTCTTACAGGCAAAGGAAAACGCAATCAAAGACCAGGCTGATATACTGGAAGCCAAGGGCATGACATTAAATGCAAACATGTATGTTGACCAAATCTATTATGAGAAGGAAAGCCTGGAACAGTTACAGAAGTCAAAGGCAGAACTTGAATCACAGCTTGCAAAAATTACAGAAGGTACGGAAGAATGGTATGAGTGTAAATCTGCCATTTCTGATGTAAATTCTGAAATTGCTGACTGTACCAAAAATATAGCTAATATGAATTCCAGTATGACAGGTCTTGCAGATGATTTCCACAGTAAAATGATGGAAGCCGGTAACAGGATTATGGATACTATGGACTGGTCGGCAGGTCTTATGGATGATAAGGATTTGTTTAATTCCGAAACTGGTGATATTACTAATGAAGGACTTGCTACTCTTGGTTCCTATGTAAGCAATTATCATACGTCCAAAGGAATGTCCGACAAGACCAGAAAACTTATAGAAAATCTTGAAAGTAATTATAATGCCGGTAATCTTTCTTTCGTAGATTCCAATGGCTTAAGACGTTCTTATAACTCCATGGAAGAATTCAAAGCTGCCATTGAAGAATTTTATGCATCATATCGTGATGAAATTTCTCAAACTCATGAGTATGAGAGCAAAATTATAGACATGCAGCGGAAACGATTGGAAAGCGAATTATCTGTTTTACAAGAACTGATAGATGCCAAAAAGGAGGCTCTGAATGCCGAAAAAGACTTACATGATTATCAGAACAGTATCCAGGAAAAGACCAAAGATATTTCCACCATTCAGAAACAGATCGCTGCATACACTGGTGATACTTCTGAGGAAGGACTTGCAAAATTACAGAAGTTACAGGTTCAGTTATCGGACAAGGAAAAGGATCTCCGTGAGACAGAATATGACAGATATATTTCTGACCAGGAGGAAATGCTTGACAAGCTATATGAGGAATATGAGAAGTCCATTACTGCAGAAATGCAGAATGTGGAAAAGCTTTTAGCAGATGGTATTGAGATTGCAAAGAACAACGTTGATCTTATTGCAGAAATCCATGACGAATATACAGAAAAGTATGATTATAATGGACGTTTTGACAATATCGAAGATGGGCTTAATCA
This sequence comes from uncultured Eubacterium sp., assembly GCA_948560485.1. The sequence goes on along the minus strand of CAOXUF010000003.1, from coordinate 1,097 downwards.
TATTGTCAATGATTCCAAGGAAGATATCGGTAATAAATTAAAGGATAATGCCAATGAAGGTGTTGCACCCGGAACAAATGAGACAACAATTGCTAAAACAGAACTGCTTGAATCAGTCAAAAATGAAATTCCAAAGCTTGTAGAAACGGTAAAAAATGCAATAAAATTACCGGAGGCTGCAAAGAAAGACAAGCCAATTCCTATTTCAACTGAGCCGCTTAAAAGCAAAAAGACTTCTGATAAGAAGAAGGAAGAACCGAAGAAAAACTCTGATACTCCCAAAAGTAGCGGTGACGGTAAGATAAAAGTAGGGGATAAAGTCAAATTTGAGAAAGGAAAATACTATGCAAGTTCTGCAGGTACTGGAGCTTCCGGTAATCAGAAACTTGGCAAGAAGGTTTATATTGCAAAGATTGTAAAGGACGCAAAATATCCTTACTGCATCAGTACAAGCAAGAATATCAAGGACGGTCTTGGATGGGTCAAGCAAAGCCAGTTATCCGGATTTAAGACTGGTGGTATTGCAAGGTTTGTAAAGAGTAAGGGTGAAGATGGAATTGGAATGATACGGAATGGGGAAGGTCTGATTCCTCCTGAGAACGTATCCCAGATACAGGATTTGATAGACGCAGTTCCTGCTGCCAGTGACACCTTGAAGAATATCAACAATCTTCCGGCTAATGCACAGATCATAAAGATACCTACTACTCCACCGAATGCGGAGTTTGTCTTTAATATTGATATGAATAGAGTAACTGATCCGTCTGAATTCCTAAGGACGCTAAAGACGGACAGGAAACTTCAGAAAGGTATACAATCGTTTACGACTGACAAAATGTATGGTGACGAAAGACTTGGAGTGGATATGGTCAGATAGAATTTAATACGCTAATTAGATTATATAAATTAATAAATGAGGGTGCTTTATTGCACCCATTTTTCAAGGAAAGGATATAAAATTATGTTAAGATCATTAAGAAAAACAGAACTAAGCAATATAGAAAAGGTTATTTACGAAAATGAAATCAAGCGGCTTACAAAAGAACGTAATGAATATATGTCTAAGTATGAAACCAGATCGGAAGAGCACACGTCTG
>CAOXUF010000002.1:25084-26569 GCA_948560485.1 uncultured Eubacterium sp. | reverse complement strand
AACCGCGATATTTATTCGTAGATATATATTCCAAACACAAAAGTAAATTATCCTGTAGTTCAGTCTTCAAAAAAAGAACCTGATGACTTTTATTTAAACCATAATATTTATAAGAAATATGAATTTGCCGGAGCAATTTATAGTGAAAAACACAATACTCTTACATATTCAGATCCGGTAACAATATTATATGGACACAATATGAACAACGGTTCTATGTTCAAAACGCTTCACAAGTTTGAAGAACCGTCATTTTTTAAGAAAAATAAATATATCTATATTTATATGCCAAACAGGAAATTGACTTTTAAAATTTATGCTGCATATGAATATGATGACAGACATATCATTAATTCTTTTGATTTCAGTGACAAAAAAATTCTGAAAAAGTATCAAAAATATACATTAAATCCTGACTCAATGATAAAAAATACAAGAAAAGTTTCTTTAAACACAAACAGTAAAATAATTACATTAAGCACTTGTACAGACGGTGCAGAAAACACAAGATATTTAGTACAGGGGGTTCTCATAAAAGATGAGCAAACAAATTAAAAAATACGATGAATTATATAGTAACATTGAATTAGTTCCGGATGAAGCAATCAAAGATACAGATGATCCTCAGGGATTTGACGTAGACTGGGATTTAGTAGAAGAAAAATATCAACAGCATCGCCATGGGCATCACCACCACAGCTCCGGACATTCACATCACCACTCTTCCCATTCTGAACATTTATCTGACAGTAAGGAGAAGAACCAGAAAGGTAAACAGAAAAAAACTCCAAAGAAGAAATGGAGCAAAAAAAAGAAATTTTTAATTGGAATTTTAATTTTCTTTATATGCCTGATTATTGGGGTGATTTCAACATTTTTTATATTAAGATATTTAGGAAAACAGGCAATGCTGAACTATGACAACTTAAATATTACTGTTCCTGATGGGATTGATTATGATGATAATGGGCGGATTATTTATTACAATGGACACACATATCAATTTAACGAAAATATTGCCAGTGTGCTATTTATGGGTATTGACAATCGCGAGTTAAAAGAAAATGCTATTGCGGGTACAGCAGGTCAGGCAGATGCTTTATATTTATTTACATACAATGCATTAAATGGTGAAATTAAAGTTCTAAGCTTAAACCGTGATACAATGACTGATATCAGCAGATACGATGCGGGTGGAAAATACTACGATACTACCACTACCCAGTTATGTTTAGCTTATGCATATGGAGATGGAAAAACCCTCAGTGCAGAAAATCAGGTCACAGCAGTCGAACGTCTGCTATATAATGTTCCTATTAATGCATACTATGCGATTAATTTAGACGCAATTAAAATCTTAAATGATGACATTGGTGGGGTAACATTGACACCGGAATATACCTTTGGCAGTTTTGTAAAAGGACAACAGACTACTATCAAAGGTGATATGGCAGAAGAATTTGTCAGACACAGAGATACAAGTTT
>CAOXUF010000002.1:23501-25074 GCA_948560485.1 uncultured Eubacterium sp. | reverse complement strand
AGACGTATGGCATGCCAGAGATTATATATTAATTCGTTTGCAAATCAGATTGTTCCTGCAATTAAAAAGGATTTACAGGTTCCGATAAAACTATATCAACATTCATCTGATTATACTGTAACAAATATTAAGATGCCGATACTTACTTACTTAGCTTCATCACTGGCTACTAAATTCACAGGTCTTAATATGAAAATAACGAATGGTAAATATATAGATAACCCTACTGATGCAGCTGCTCAGTTTAAAATTGATAAAAAACCATTATTTGAAACTGTATTAGACTTTTATTACACAAGAATAGATTAAAATATTAAAAAACAAAAAAATATTGATTTTTCTCTTTTATTGTGTATAATTGTATAGAGTGTTTATTAATTTCGATGGAGGTATATATCATGAAAAAAAGTATTTTAGTTTTAATAGCTACATTAATATTGACATTTTCATTTGCTACTACTTGTTTTGCAAAAGTTAGTCCAGCCGGAACTGTAAAACCTACTGAAGAAGAAACAACAGATGGTGGAAGTTCAGTACCAAACAATCCAAACGGTTCTGATAAATCACCAAAAACTGGTGTTGAAACAGCAATTCCTATGATTGCACTAATTACAGCAGCAGGTGTTATGCTCGTAGCCAAAAAAGAAAGTGCAAAAGCAAATTAATTATAAAAAAAGTGATTTCTTAATGAAATCACTTTTTTATTTTTATATATTTATAAAACCGCTCAATTACGAACTACTTATTTTTATAAACTACAGAACTATTTCCTTTTACTGAAATAGAAAGATTTCCACCATCAGCGTTTACCATAATTCTTCCACAATTATAAAATTCCCGGCTGGTCTCTAACAATCTTATCCATATGGCACTATTATTTCCCAACATCCACACCGGTATCTGAAGTATCTTATCTTCATCAGAAGTATTAACTGCTGTCACAACTGCTTCATTCTCTAAAAATCTTCCATAACAGATGATATCTTTGTCCGCTATCAAAGGCATATAAGAACCAATTTTCAGTACTTTATTCTGCTTGTGTAAACAGATTGCCTCTCGATAAAACTCCATAATCTCCAAGTCTTCTTTTCCCCATGGGTATGTCCTTCTATTGTCAGGGTCTGTCCATCCACATACTCCTGCCTCATCCCCATAATACAATGTCGGTGCACCGGGCAGTGTCATCTGCATTACAACTCCCTGTTTAAATATTGCCTTGTCAACATTTTCACCGGCAGCCTTTGCACCTGCTGTTCCGGTTCTTCCTACCATTTTATTTGTTCTTGTCATAAATCTGGAATGATCATGATTTGATAATTCATTCATCGCTACCAGTAAAGACTGATTCTGCATTCTTGACATCTGGTATTGCATTGTTTTATAAAAAATCTCTCCATTGCCACGCATATCCGGATTAGCATTGTCAGAATGTTTATCTACCCCTGTCAAAAACCATGTAACCGGATCCATAAAGGCATCGTAATTCATTACAGTATCCCATTCATCTCCCATCAGCCATGAATGTGCATCACCATAATGTTCTGCCAATATAATAGCATCCGGATTTGCCTCT
>CAOXUF010000002.1:22821-23491 GCA_948560485.1 uncultured Eubacterium sp. | reverse complement strand
CACAGCTTTTCTGAATCTCTTCCAAAAACTATGATTAAACTCTGAACTATGGGATAAATCAGCAGCAACATCCAATCTCCAGCCATCCACATTAAAAGGTGGAGAAACCCACTTTTTAGCAATTTCCAAAATATAATTACAGAGTTTTTCACTGCCCTCATAATTTAATTTTGGAAGTGTATCAAACCCCCACCAGCCTTCATACTCTCCATTATCCGGCCAGTTTTCTCCTGTAAATTTAAAATAAGAATGATAAGGACTCTCCTTGCTCTCATATGCTCCTGTCTGATAATCACTATTTCCCCGATATATCTCTTCCCTGTCTAACCATTTATTAAATGAACCGCAATGATTAAATACACCATCTATAATAATCTTTATGCCACGCTCATGGGCCTTCCCAACCAGTTCAATAAATAACTGGTTACTTGCCTCAAGATTTTCCAAATCTGTTGTACGTACCTTATATCTTTCGGCGCTTTTATTGTCTGTATCATACATGTCTACAGTGTTTCCACCATCATTTAAAATCTTTCCGAAATGTGGATCAATATAATCATAATCCTGTGTATCATATTTATGATTGGATGGTGACACAAATAGCGGATTAAAATAAATTACTTCAACGCCTAATTTTTGTAGATAATCCAGTTTATCTATTACCCCCTGC
>CAOXUF010000002.1:0-22811 GCA_948560485.1 uncultured Eubacterium sp. | reverse complement strand
GCAAATCTCCACCATAAAATTGTCTGGTGCCGTCTGCTGCAGGTATTTCATTCCAGTCTTTTATCGCTGATACACCTTTTCCAATATACACATACTCATTATCGACAACGTCATTCGATGTATCTCCATTACAGAATCTATCCACCATAATCTGATACATAACAGCACCTTTTGCCCAGTCGGGTGTATCAAATCCTGATGTTAATTCAAACTTCCCTTCTTCTGGCACTTCACTGCTAATGCCAAGCATATTAAAATATATTACATCCTGACCATTGAAAACTTTAAAATAATAGGAATACATTTTTTCGGAATCATCCAGAACAGCCGCATAATATTCAAACCTTTCCTCTGTTTCCCTTAACTGCATATTTTTTTCTTCCCCATTAACGCATACAAAGGCACCTGTTATAGTGCCTTTTTTTGCTCTGAGGATAATCTCATATGTTTTTTCTTCCCTTTTATAACGACAAAACTGCCTTGTTCCGTCATGAAATAATAAATCCTGATGAATCATTCTCTATACCTTCTATACTTCATCGAACAGTGCTTCAAATTCTTCCTGTCCAATCTTTTCTTTTTCTAATAATAAATCTGCAGAAGCATGTAATTGTTTTAAATGTTTACCAATAATCTCTTTTGCCTTGCTATAACAATCCTCAACAATATTGCGGACCTCTTCATCGATTGCGGAAGCTGTCGTCTCACCATATCCTTTAGAATGCGCCAGGTCTCTTCCGATAAACACATCATCCGAATCATCATCATAGTTAATCAGACCTAACTTCTCTGAAAAACCATATTTGGTAACCATTGCTTTGGCAGCTGCCGTAGCCTGCTTAATATCCTGAGAAGCACCTGTTGTAATATCATCTAATATTAATTCTTCTGCAATACGTCCTCCCAGGCTGACCATTATTTCCTGTAACATCTTTCCTTTTGTCAGGAACATCTCATCCTTTTCGGGAAGAGGCATTGTATATCCTGCCGCACCTGCTCCGGTAGGAATAATAGATACTGTATGAACCGGTCCTACATCCGGTAATACATGGAACAAAATTGCATGACCAGCTTCATGATAAGCAGTAATTCTCTTTTCCTTTTCAGAAATTATTTTGCTTTTCTTTTCCTTACCAATACCAACCTTAATCATTGCCTGATTAATTTCAGCCTGTGTAATAAATGCTTTTTCTGCCTTCGCTGCCAGTATCGCTGCTTCATTTAATAAGTTCTCTAAATCTGCTCCTGTAAATCCTGCTGTAATGCGGGCAATCTGTTCCAAATCAACATCATCTCCCACAGGCTTATTCTTAGCATGGACTTCCAGAATCTCTGTTCTGCCCTTCACATCCGGTCTTCCTACCATAACCTTTCTGTCAAAACGTCCGGGTCTCAAAATCGCAGGGTCCAGAATATCTACACGATTTGTTGCTGCCATAACGATAATACCTTCATTGACACCAAAACCGTCCATCTCAACAAGCATCTGGTTCAGTGTCTGCTCACGTTCATCATGTCCACCGCCCATTCCGGTTCCTCGTCTTCTTGCCACTGCATCTATCTCATCAATAAACACAATACATGGTGCATTTTTCTTTGCCTGTGCAAATAAATCCCTCACACGGGATGCACCCACACCTACAAACATTTCCACAAAGTCAGAACCCGATATTGTAAAGAACGGTACACCAGCCTCACCGGCTGTAGCCTTGGCAAGCAGTGTCTTACCGGTACCCGGAGGTCCCTCCAGCAACACACCTTTCGGAATTCTTGCTCCTAAATTAATATATTTTTTCGGCTCTTTTAAGAAATCTACAATCTCTTCAAGCTCTTCCTTTTCTTCCTCAAGTCCGGCAACCTTCGAAAAGTCCATATTTTTGATTTCAATCACCATTCTTGCACGGCTCTTTCCAAAATTCGCCATCTTGCCTCCGCCGCCACCGGCATTAGCATTCATCATCATAAGTACCACAACAACTACAACACCTAATAGCAGCATTGGTAATATCGTAGTTAAAAAAATACTGTCCCTGTCGACATCCGGAATATGTGGCTTTAATGTTACATTACTTTCTTTTTTTATTTGCTCTACTTCTTCTATAACTTTGTTTACATCCGGTACATACACAACCTTAGACTCATTATTCTTTAAATGTACCACTAATTTTCCTGTTGGAACCTCTTTATTCTGTTTAATTGTTAACTCTTTTACACTTCCAGCCCTAAGGTCCGCCAGAAAATCACTATATGCATAATCACTTTTTACAAAATCCTTGCTAAAACTATAGACTAAATATATTAATAGCAATATAAAAACTACTAAATATATTTTCCCTAATCTGCTCTTATTATTATTCAAAACTGCCTCCTCAAATGCAAATATTATAATTCTACAATTCCAATATATGGTAAATCTCTGTAACTCTGGTCGTAATCAAGACCATAACCGACTACGAATTTATCCTCTATCTCAAATCCAACATAATCTACCTGCACATCATCTACTTCTCTTCGTTCCGGTTTATCCAATAATGTTGTTATCTTCAGGCTTGCCGGTTTTCTCTCTTTTAACATTGGAATTAATCTGCTTAACGTATTTCCTGAATCAATAATGTCTTCCACGACAATGACATCCCTTCCCTCAATACTCTCATCAAGATCCTTGTTAATTTTAATATTTCCTGAACTCTCTGTTCCTGAGCCATAACTGGAAACACTCATAAAATCAAGTGTAATCGGAACAGTAATTCTTTTTGCCAGCTCACATGTATAAAATACACTTCCTTTTAAAATGCAGATTAATCTGATTTCTTTCTTCGCATAATCTTTGCTAATCTGAGCTGCCAGTTCACGAATTCTTTTTTCTAACTGTTCTTCACTGATATATTCCGTAATCTTATGTATCATAACTCTACTCCTTATCATATGCTATCTTTATTATATTTTTTGTTTCATCGGAAACCTTAAAGTATTCACTGATTCTATATCCTACAATCCATACAATATGACTTCCATCAGCCAGTAATAATATCTCATCACGCTTTGCCCTTGGGACTTTCTCATCAATAAAATAGTCTTTTAATTTCTTTTTTCCGCCTTTTTTATCTATGATAATGTAATCGCCCGGCTGACGATTTCTTAATAGTAACTTATTTATTTTATCATAATCAAACCATTTCGTATACATTAAATCGGGTACATTCTCTTTGTTTATACTTGATTTCTCAAAAGAAACAGAAAATTCTTCTACTTGATTTATTTTATTGTCCTCTAATAAAACCTGCCCGATTTTTTTCTTTGGCTCTTCCCTCTCTCCTAATTCTATTCCCTGATATCCCTTTTTAATAATGAATGAACATGGAATCTCTATTTTTTTTGAGACACTGTTATGCAATAACGAGATAACCATGTCAATATGTGTCGCTGTAATGTCCTTTAAACTGCCTGTATTGTTAAAAATCCACCGCCTGACAACCTCTTTTAATATAACAGATGGTAAGTCCTTTGATTCATTCAAAATAATATTATTTTTTACATAATTCTCATAGGCCTCATCTGTCTGGCATTCAATATAGTCATATACCTCCCTGAGACTTTGTGCAGTATTTACAATGTGTTCTTCTGCCTTACTGTTAATATTCTCCTTAATATAGGGTAATATATCCAATCGCAGCTTATTTCTGCTATATTGTGTCTCTTTATTTGTACTGTCTATACAATAATCTAAATGATGTTTTTCTAAATATCCTTCTATTTCCTTTCTTGTCAGGCAGAGTAATGGTCTGATAATTTTCCCCCTTTTCACCGGAATTCCAGTCATTCCCTTTAATTTACTCCCCCGAAACAAATTGAATAACACCGTCTCACTATTATCATTAAGATTATGTGCCACTGCAATTTTATTTGCACCGATTTCCTCTGCCACAGACTCGAACACCGCATATCTTTCTATTCTTCCGGTTTCTTCTTCTGACATCTTCTTTTCTCTGGCAATAGCTGGAATATCAATATGAAATATCTTACATTCTACGCCTAATTCCTCTGAAATATGCTCTACAAATTCTGCATCCCGCTCTGCCTCAATCCCTCTTATTCCATGATCGACATGTACTACAGTCAACTCGATTCCCAAATCCTCTTTTAATGAATTCAGCAAATGCAGCATGCAGACAGAATCAGCACCTCCTGAGACTCCCAGTATGACGCTGTCACCATGTTTAAATATATTATTTTTATTTACAAAATCTAACACTTTTCTCATCATATCCATATGATACTTGATGCTGGTTTTTCTGTCAAATTCCCAGGCTTATCAAACCTTTTCCCATATTCCTGTACAAATAACGGTCATATCATCTTCCGGCACTCCCTTACATTTTGCTAACGCCTGACTCAGCACACTAATTGCCATCTGTTTCGGATTTGCAGTGTGAATATCCATAATAATTCTTCCCATCGCCTCCTCTTTATCCGGACAGTCTAACGCATCCACGATTCCATCTGACACCATAATTACAAAATCTCCATCATAGAGTTTTTTGGTAATGGTCTCCATATCCACCTCTTCCAGCACTCCCATAGGAAGTGATGTGGACTTGATACATTCTACCCAGTTTCCTCTCTTTATATAAGTACATGCTGCACCCAGTTTTAAAAACTGGCAGATTCCTGAATACTGGTCAATCAAAGCCATGTCTACCGTTGCCGGCTCCTGCCATTGATTTCCCGTAAGCATAATTGAATTTGCTAATTTTAATATCGTGCTTTCTTCAAACCCGCTGTCAATCATTTTTTCTAACAAGTCAATTACAATCTCACTATATTTTTTTGCCCGCTTTCCGGAACCCATTCCATCACAGATGCTCATAAATGTCTGCCCGCTGTCTAAACTCATGACAGCAAAATTATCTCCGGAATAATCTTCACTCCCTTTTGTCTGTCTGGCGGTTCCGCTGATTGTCATAAAATTTACTTCCTCAAACAAAACATATTCATTATATTCCTCTGTCACATCAAGCAGACATTCTTCCGACAGCCTAACTTTTTTTCCAACGGCTTCCGATATTACACTCTTAATAATATCTGCGGGAATATTTGATTTCTTTCTTTTTTTTGCATAAAGTCTTACTTCTAACATTCCCTTGCTGTTTTCATTTATAAAAATTTTCCTTGCAACAATTTTTTGCTCTCTTAACTTATGTTTTATATAATCATCCATTCCAAACAATGCTCTTTTTTCTTCGTAAATAGGCTTTGTATAATTTTCCATTAATTTAGCCATCTCATTGAACTGCACTGCCATAGCCTCTCTCGTTTCCAGCATTTTGTTGTACCAAAGATAATTGATTTTTGCTCTCTCTAAATATTGTATTTGTCCATTTTCGCATCCTCTGCATGCGCTTTGAGCAATTTCCCTGGATACAATTCCCTCCACTGAAACATTATAATCATAATCTATGCCTGACATTTTTTTAATTTCCGATGCCAGATTTTTAAATGCTCTGGATGTTCGCATAATGCATTCGTTTTTCACTAACTGCTGTTTGTCTATCTCCTCCTGTATCGTCTTTTTCTTTGGCATGTAATTTAACAATTTATCAACAAAATAAGAAAAAATCACCGACATAGACCATGTCAACATAACGATTGGTGCTAATCCGTATAACTCTACTTTTACCATTCCATTTAGTGACCAGTCCAGCGCTTCCATAAAAACTGTAGTTATTGTAGCGATGAATGCTGTTATGTATGGATTATAATTTGTGCATAATCTTCTATACTGTGTAGCACATATTCCTGTAGTTATCATGATTGTTCCATATTTCATTGCTGCAAGCCAACCGCCATTTGCAAAAATCGTATAAATCATCATTGGCAACGCTATTATAGGAAGTCCTTTTACCTGACACAATGCTGCATACCAGCTTTCTCCCATAGAATAATATCCAAGCATTGGCAGTGTGCATAACACCAGACCTATCATTAGTAATAGTATTGGTTTCAATATCTTCTGCATAATTTGCATCCTCCCTTACTGTTTTCTGCATGGTAGTATACAAATTCATTTTTTAATTTTTTGTCAAAATAATGTCTGAGAATCGTTAAACATTTCGACATGAACTTAAATAAAAAATGCACTCAAAATGTTAATTTTCTTTTTAACATTTGAATGCATTTTTTATGATTCTTATTCTTCCGGCTTAAAGATTACTTCATTTGGATATAACAAACCTAAATTTCTTGCCATCTCCTCAACATAATCATCGGTTTTTACATACTCTTCTTTGTCCTTTAATTCCTCTGACAGTTGAAGTTCTTTTTTATACTGGGTTTGTAATCTTCTCTCCTGCTCCTGTAAGTCTTTTAAAGTATTATATTTTTTTATCATTTGAGCTCCCATAACAATACAAAACGCCATTACTACTGATGAAATAGCTATAATCATCCGTTTGCTATGTATACGTCTTCTGCGTGCGGCACTTAATCGCCTGGTTGCTCTTTTTTGATTCCCTGATGCCATTTATTTTTTCCTTTTTTTGATTTCTTTTTAGTACCTGTCTTTAGTTTAATCAATTTCACTATTTTTTTCAATGGTTTCACGATAATTCTTATGGCTATTCTAATTTTCAATGCCAAAACATCTATTATTTTCCTTCCAAGAAACCAGTCAAATGCAAACATTGTTCCCATGGTTAATATAATGGAAAAAAATCTTGGTCTGCCATAATTATATTTTAAATAGATATTAAACATAAAAATCGCAGCAACCATCCAAAAAATAATATCTTCTATAATAATACGCACAATACCAACATAGAATATTCTTCTTAAAACCCGTATGACATCATAACAAAGAACCAATACCAGTCCTCCGTAAACACTCATGACAATCAGCATACTTTCTTCGCTAATCTGTAAACTCATTACCGAAACATCCTCTTAACAAAAGATTTTCCTTTTTCTCCATATGCTTTAACATCGGAATAAGCGATGCTGTCTACATTCCCACCTACATTGACTTCTCCCTTTTCTATACTTAGTTTTGTCACTTTTAAGTCACTTCCTTTAATATGTATCATTCCAAGGGTCGATTCCAATAATACCTGATTTAAATCGAATGCCACAACGTCTTTGATCCCAGTCAGACTCATTTGTTTTCTATTGTCCAATGCCAGTTTATGTGTTTTTGCAATATTATTTTGCTCCATATGTGCCTCGAAATATTCTTAATATAAAACAATATATTTTAATAGTACAGGATTTATTCTCTTTTTTGAAATATTTGTCCTTTTTATTATTTACCGGTACAATTTCCTTTTATCATAATTCTTTATACATTTCTGCTGCCTCATCTTTTTTTACCGTTTCTTTAACACTGACAACTTCAACTTTTACTATTCTTTGTCCAAACTGTATTTCTATCTTATCGCCAACTTTTATATCCTTCGAAGCCTTTGCCGATTGTCCATTTACCAGCACTCTTCCTGCATCACAGGCTTCATTGGCTACAGTTCTTCTCTTGATAATTCTTGATACTTTTAAAAACTTATCTAACCTCATAAATATCCTCCCAATATATACATCAATACTTTTTGCCTTGACATAAATAGGACTGTTACAAAAGTAACAGTCCTGATTATTTCAACTCTAAATATTTAAATTAGTTTAATTCTTTCTTTAAAGCTGCACCAGCTTTGAATTTAGGAACAGTAGCTGCTGCGATTGTAATCTTTTCCTTTGTTGCAGGATTGATTCCCTGACGCTCAGGTCTCTTTGTAGCTTCGAAAGTACCAAATCCAACTAACTGTACTTTATCTCCATCTTTCATTGCTTTTACTACTACATCTGTGAATGCTTTCACAGCTTTTGCTGCATCTGTCTTTGTTAAACCAGCTTCGTTTGCAATAGCTTCTACGAATTCTGTCTTGTTCATCGTAATTCCTCCTTGATAATTTGTACGATCGCTTTCCTCGCGTATCTATAAAGTATATACTCCATTTTGTAGACTTTGTCAAGGAAAATCCACCTTTTTATGGGTGTTTTGGGCATTTTAACAAATAGAATAATCAATGATTTGCATATGCTTTATGCCTCCATTTGCCTTCCTAAAAATGCTGCTGCCACACCTGCCAATTTCTGTTCGGTAACACTAACGTCCTGCTTTTCATTTTTGGACATAATAACAACACTGCCAATAATATCTCCTTCACATATTATTGGATAGATTACCTGACCTGCTTCCGGAGCACTCTCTCCTTCAACAACCGGAATTCCTTTTTCAATTCCGCCCTCCGTGGTAAGATTATCTCTCTCATTAATCAACTTTTCTAGTTGTGTACTAATGTTCTTTCCCAACAATTCCTTTTTTGCACCACCTGCTACTGCAATAATCTGGTCTCTATCACTAATTAAAATCTTATAACCTGAAACCTGTGCAAGGCTTTCTGCATACTGTTTTGCAAAGCTATCAATCTCTCCAATTGGAGAATATTTTTTTAATATAATTTCTCCATCTCTATTTGTAAAAATCTCCATAGGATCACCTTCTCTGATACGCAGTGTTCTCCTAATTTCCTTGGGAACAACTACTCTTCCCAAATCGTCTATTCTTCTTACAATTCCTGTTGCTTTCATTTTATTTCCTCCATTTACATCTTGTAGCTGATATAATCCTAGTATTTGTAAAGGAAGAATTATTATTCATATTTTTTCTATATTTCCAATGTAATATCACTTCCGTTAATTTTATCCTTATTTACTATTATTTTCCTGTCAATTTTTTCTTTTATTTCACGAACATGCGAGATAATTCCAACCAGTCTGTTACCGTTCGTAACATTTGATAGGGAATCTATCGCCTGATTCAGTGACTCTTCATCTAAAGAGCCAAATCCCTCATCCACAAACAACGTATCTATCTGAATGCCTCCGGCGTTCGCATGAATCTCGTCAGACAAACCTAATGCCAATGCCAAAGATGCCTTAAAGGACTCTCCACCGGACAGGGTTCTTACACTTCGTTCGCTCCCATTATAATGATCAATTACATTTAATTCTAAACCACTTTGACCTTTTAAATTATTTGAACCGGCTGCTCTCTTTAACTCATATTGACCTGAAGACATCACCATAAATCTGATATTTGCCCTCTGGATAATTGTATCAAAGTAATGCATCTGAACATAAGTCTCTAATAATATCTTCTCTTTTCCTGAAATATTTCCATTGGCAGTATTCGATAATGATTTCATCATATTCCACTGTTTCTCAACCTCTTTCAATGCTTCAAACTGTCTGCCAATCTCATTTTGAGATTTTTCGTTAATATTTACTCTTGATTTCGCCCCGCTTACAATTTCCAGATACCTGTTTCTTCTTTTTTCTATTACTCTTCTCTGCTCCTTAAGTTCCTCTAATGATATCATTTCTGTATTCTTTAGTTGATTTTCAACCGTTTTGATTGTATTGTTTGCTTTTTCGATATCCGACTTGCATTCTTCCCACTGATGTTCTGCCTTCTTAAATGATTTTTCTAAAGCCTTTTGTTGTTTTTCCAATTGGTTAATATATGCCTTTGCCTTAGATTTACTCTCAAACTGTAACGTCTGTTTTCTTTCCTCTAATATTGTTTCCAAAGATTTTATATTCATCTTGTAGTTTTCAATCGTCTTGTCAGTACATTGATATTCACAATTTGATTTTAAATTAACATTGTTTATTTTTACTGACTTGTGGGATAATGCATTCTTTAACTTTTCTACCGCATCTTCTAATGTTATTTTCCCCAATATTTTTTCAATATGTATTAAGGTTTCTTTTTCAGCCACTTCGACTTTCATGCTTTGCTTATGTGCCTGCTCACTTAATTTCTTTGTCTCTTTCTCGTATTGCTCCACCATTTCTTTTGCCTGTTCTACCTGCTCCTTAGATGGTGCGTTCTCTGTAAGTTCTGCCGGGTTCGGATGCTCCATAGAACCACATACAGGACACGGCTTTCCCTCTTCCAGTTTTGCTGCCATGATTCCTGCCTGTTCATTCATAAAAGTCTGTTCCATATGAATATATTCTGTTCTTTTTGCTGACAGTTTTTGATTCATGTCCTTATATTGACATTGCAGGTCAAAAAGACTCTTCTTCTCCTGACTCAAACCATCTATGTCCCTCTTTAATGAAAACATTCTCTGAAATTCAATGTTTTCCAATTTCTTTTGGTTATCCGACAATTCCTTTAATATGCTGTCTAACTTATCATATTCCCCTAATTTCTCTGTCAGTTTCTGTATCTCGAAAGAGAGCCGTTCTCTTTCTGGGCTCAACGCTTCCTGTTTTTTTAATTCTTCCTCTAAAATAATTAAATTTCTTTCGTTTTTTTCTAAACTTTGAATCGCTTTCTCTTTTTGTTTTAACGCCTTGCCTAGGGTATCTGCTTTTCCTATTTTCTCATCAATCTGAGAAATTTCTTTATCTAAAACCCTAATTTCTTTATTGTCTCTGGAAATGATGCCTTTATCTTCTTCAATAATTTCGTTAATTACGTTCCGTACCTCTTCGATACCTGCCTCTGTTTTGTTATCCCTCATCTGCTGCCATTTCACGCTGAGCGGGCTGTCATGATCACATTGTATTCCCCTAATATATTGGGCAATACTCTTATTTTTATCATCATATAAATCATGTAGTTTCTTGGAATTTTCTTTTAGTTTATCCTGTAGGGTTTTGTAAGGCATCGTGTGAAATATTTTTCTAAATATTTCCCGCCTTTCCTCCGTTTTTGCTAATAATAATTTTAAAAAATCTCCCTGGGCTATCATCACAATTTGAGTAAACTGGTTTTTATCCAGACCAACAATCTCCTCAACAGCAATTGTTACTTCTTTCATTTTTGTAATTGGCGGCTTGCCATTAAAAAATGTCAGAACTGCATCTGCATTCTCCTTTGTTTCACCATCTCCTCTCTTTGCCGGACGCATATAGTCAGGATTTCTTCTAATTACATATTTCTCACCCTTATTTTCAAACTCCAATTCTACAAAAGTCGGTGTGTCCACCTTTGCATACTTACTGCGGAGCATGTTTTTATCTCTGTTATTACCGCTTGCCTCGCCATATAAAGCAAAAACAATCGCATCAAAAATAGTGGTCTTTCCTGCCCCGGTATCTCCGGTAATCAGATAAAGCCCCTTGTTACCAAATTTGTCAAAATCTATTTCTACCTGTCCGGCATAAGGTCCGAATGCCGACATCATCAGTTTGGTTGGTCTCAATCAGTCCACCTCCCATACTTTTTGTATCATTTCTTCTATGAATGCCTTTTGTTCATTTGTCATTGGCACATTATTCTGGATTTCATAAAACTCTTCAAATAAATTTAAAGGTGATTTTTCTTCCATTTTTTCAGTTAACATAACTTCTTGATTTTGTCTTGTTCTTTGATTATCATAGTCAAGTTTCATAATATTCGGATAAATTGTTCTAAGTAATGCCAATGCGTTGACTTTATCTTCCTCATCTATCAACGTAATATGAAAATAATCCTCTGTATTCATATCCTCATAAAATGTTTTCGCAGTCAGTTCATCATAAGTACCTTTCAAATCCCGCATATCATGTAATGGTTTGATGCCTATTTTCTGATAATTTATTTCTCCTTTTTCTCCTATATCAACAATCAATGCATTCTTATGATGATGCACCTCTGAAAAAGAGTATTTTAATAATGTCCCTGCATATCGGATGTTTTCTGAATGCACATGCTGTGGACCGTGTAAATGCCCCAGCGCCACATAATCAAAATTTTTAAAATGACAGGCGTACACTTCATCAATTCCGCCAATTGTTATATTTTCTGATTCGCATCTGTCTGCCCCACTGACATATTGATGTGCAATCAAAATATTTCTTTTGCTCTTATCTAAGTTTATATTTTTCATTACATCTGCCATCGCATCATCATATGTGATAATCTCCTCTTCTTTATGTGCATGCTTTACTGTAGCAGGTTTTATAAAAGGAAGCATATAAACACAGATTTCTCCAAATTCATCTTTCACTGCAACCTGTTCTACCTTCCCATTATATGGCTTTGCCATGTGGATTCCTGCCTGACTCATAATATCAGAACCAAATCCAATACGTTCTGCACTGTCATGATTTCCGCTGATAACAAAAGTTATAATTCCTCTCTTTGATAGTTCCGTCAAAAAATCATTCAGTAAAAGAACAGCCTCTGCCGATGGCACAGACTTATCATAGATATCCCCTGCCATCAGCACAGACTGTACATTATGTTCTTCTATTATATTTAATACCTGTTTTAAAACATACTTCTGATCTTCTATCATGGAAAACTCATTCACACGTTTTCCAAGATGAAGATCTGCTAAATGTAAAAATCTCATAGTTCTGCTCCAAGAGTAGCTGCCATAACTGCCTTAATCGTATGCATTCTGTTTTCTGCCTCATCGAAAACTACAGAATGCTCTGATTCAAATACCTCGTCTGTTACTTCCATGCAGTCAAGCCCAAACTTCTCATAGATTTCTTTTCCAATCTTTGTCTTCAAGTCATGAAATGCCGGCAGACAATGCATAAATACCACTCCTGCATTTGCATTATTTATTAAATCCATCGTCACTCTATACGGAAGAAGATCACCGATACGTTCTTCCCATACTTCATCCGGTTCACCCATAGATACCCACACATCTGTATAAATTGCATCTGCCTCTTTCGTTGCTGTCATAGGGTCTTCTTCAAATTCAATCACAGCTCCTGTCTCTTTTGCAATCTCTCTGCATTGCTTTACTAATTCTTCATCCGGCTGATATTTTTTCGGCGCACAGCCGACAAAATGCATTCCCATTTTCGCACAACCTACCATTAATGAATTTCCCATATTGTAACGGGCATCACCCATATATACAAACTTTAATCCTTCTAATTTTCCAAACTTCTCTTTTAATGTAAGAAAATCTGCCAGAATCTGCGTTGGATGAAATTCATTTGTAAGACCATTCCAGACCGGAACTCCTGCATGTGCAGCAAGTTCTTCGACTAAGTCTTGTCCAAATCCTCTATATTCTATTCCATCAAACATTCGTCCTAAAACTCTTGCTGTATCAGCAATGCTCTCTTTCTTCCCAATCTGTGAACCTGATGGTTCTAAATATGTAACGCCCATCCCCAGGTCGTGGGCAGCCACCTCAAAAGAGCATCTCGTACGGGTACTGGTTTTCTCAAAAATGACTGCAATATTCTTTCCTCTTAAAACATCTACCAGCTCCCCAGCTTTCTTCTTTGCCTTGAGCTCTGCAGCAAGGTCAATCAATGCTCCTATCTCTTCCGATGTAAAATCTAATAACTTTAAAAAATGTCTGCCTTTAAAATCCATTGTTTCCTCCTATATTATCTTAAGAATCTAAGTTAACTTCTTTTGATTCCGTTTTTATTTCTTTTATATACTCTAGTATTTTAATACGGTTTCTTCATTTATTCAATATAGAAAAAATATAGACCTCTGATATATTTCTGCAAAACCAGAACAGATACGTAAATTCTATGTCAAATAGTCTTTTCTGTATCTGCTCTGGTTTTCTAAATATAATCAGTCCGGCTTTATTTTTCTTTTGTATTTCTCATTTTAATCCATGTTTTTCTTTTCTTTCTTTTTCCGTAACTGATACCATCTACAATTCTTACTTTTTCTATAATACACCATGTTCCTTTTTTTAATTTTCCCATTAATGTGTATTTTCTTGACGGTTTATTTCTCTCTTTTACACCTTTTTTTGTAGTTACCACGTCATATGGACAATAACTGTTTACTATTCCCTCTGCGATTGCCTGCCCCATTTTCTTATAATTATATATTTTTACATCATCCGCATCATCAATAAAACAGCATTCCACCAGCATAGCAGGAGCTTTCGTTGCATTCAAAAACATTAACTCCGGCCTGTATTTAATTCCACGATTTCGAAATCCTAATCTTGCTATAGATTTGCACACTTCCTTTGCAGATTTTATAGGCCCCAGTTCCTTACTATATACCAGTACCTCGACTCCTCCTGTCTCTCCATCTCCCTTTTCATCATTTCTTCCATTATTAAAATGAATCGAAACATCTAAATCGGCTTTGTGGGCATTACACTTTTTCACAATTTTTTCTAAAATGTCGATTTGACTTTTTCCATCATTTACAGTGCAGTCATATACTTTAAACCCAAACACTCTCAAATATTTTATAACTTGTTTTAATACCTTTCTATTTTCCTTTGACTCCTTTATCAGACCTACAGCACCACTTCCAATCTTTCCATCCGGATTGTGCCCTGCATGTACATTGATTGTCCACATATAGTATTACTCCTTTCAAATTTATACAAAATCAAAGTTATTATAAAATATGCAGAATCATTGATATTGTTATTTTGTCAGAAGCCCATGTAAACTCATTCCGGCTGATTTCCTGTTTCAGTCTATATATTTTATACAATCATTTTTACGACATCAAAATTATAATCCACCAACAGCCAGTTGCTGCGGAATAACTGCATAATCTGCCAATAAGATGCTCCTCTCAAATTATACTCATATATTAATTCCAGTTTTGCGCTGATACTTCTTGGGTCCTCAAACCAGACTTCATGTTCTACCCCATTATCTGTATAGCGAAAATACGGACTCATCGCCACCTCATCAAACTGTATCTCTGCTCCTTTGCTAATCGCCAGCTGGACTGCCTCTATATTTCCCAATGTTTTTGCTTTTGTAACTCCTTTCTCATAAGGAAGCGGCCAGTCATATCCATAATTGGGGATTCCCACATTAATTTTTGTCGATTCAATCTCTGTCACTGCATAATCTAACACCTGGCGCACTTTATTAATTGGCGCAACTGCCATTGGAGGTCCGTAAGTATAGCCCCACTCATAAGTCATTACCAAAACACTATTGGCAATCGCTCCCAACGCCGCATAATTCTTACCCTCATATAACAAACCCGGCTGATCAGCGCTTACTTTTGGAGCAAGATCCACTGACACAGAATAGCCATTCGCATTCATCGTTTCCGTAACACTTCTCACAAACTCTACAAAAGTATCTCTATCTTGTGCTTTTATATATTCAAAATCAATATCTACTCCTAAAAATCCTTTTTCCTGCATTGTCTGAAGCAATTCCCCAATCAAAGTATTTACTGCATCAGGATTGTTAATGACTGCTGAGATTAATTCATTACTAAACTTACCGGATGCATCAAAGGGAGTAAGTGTCAATATTGGTTCCGCTCTGTTTCTCAATGATGCCTCTATCATAAAAGTATCATCCAAAGCCGGTGAAATCAGATTTCCCTCTCTTGTAAAACCATATGAAAACACTGCCAGTTCTGACAACGATGCTAACGTCTGCTCTAAAACATATTGACTGATAAAAGGATATGCGAATCCTCTGAAATATGCACTCTTTCTATTTTCTCTGATTCCTCCATCATCTATTAATAAAGCCTGACCCACTGCCAGTCTGTACGGAGCCACCAGCTGGTTATCATAAATCAACGACTCTACACCGACACCAAACTGTTCTGCGATTTTATCTACATTATCTCCTGCTGTTACTACATAAATCTGCATAAAAAACACCTGCACATATTTATTTAAATATATGCAGGTGCATTATTAATTAGAAAAAATCTAACTTTACTTTTTTCCCAAAAGCTTCAGCTACTTTAATAATAAAATCAAGACTTGGATTATATTTCCCACTTTCCAACCGTGAAATATTTGATTTTTTTGTTCCAATTCGTCTAGCCAATTCTTCCTGAGTAAGATTTTGTTCAAGCCTGGTTTTAATGATGAGCGAAACCAATTCATATCTCGGTCCTAATTTCTCATATTCCTTTTTAAATTCTTCATCCTGAAATAATCTTTCTCTTAAATTCTCCATGGAAATACTCGACTTATCCATTTTCTCTCCTCCTGATAAAATCATCCATATATCTCTTAGCTCTATCTAATTCTCTTTTAGGCGTTTTCATGGTCTTTTTTATAAATCCATTTAATAATATTATCTCTTGATTATAATATGTAAAATAGAATATCCTTGCAATATCATTTGAAAACTTGATTCGTAATTCATACAAACCTTTATACTTTTTCCCTTTAATACTTTTCATATATGATCCATTTAACCGTGTTCCATATTCCTGTAATATTTCTATATCATGAAAAGCTTTTGCTCTCAGCTTTGGTTCCAAATTTATCAGGAATTCCTCAATAGGGCATCTCCCGTTATTTTTTATATAATGCCTAACTTTGTAAATATTAATCTCCTTTCTCTTAAATTATCATATGTGATAACCCATGTCAATATATTTTTATTCTTTATTGCACCGTGTAATATATTCTATCGCATTTATCCACATAATGTATGAATAAACAATTAACTTTTTGTAATATCTTTCGGCTTTTTTGGTGTATATGGCTGTGGAGTTTTTCCTGTAATATCCCGGATAATTATAAATGGCGTCAATTCATCATCCTGTCCTGCCGGATTATCTTCAATATAATCTGACAATTCCTCATCCGTGATTTCTTCTAACACCCCTGATTTTCCAAGTATATCAACACTGATATCATTGGCATCCACTATCATTGCCGGTATTCCACATTTTTCGTATATCTCATTACATACCCTGTCAGGTTCCCTAGGCATAAGTACCGCCATATTATGATATTGTTCAAAAGCGGAATGGCTGTAAAATCCATCTATTCCAGATGTCTCTTCACCTAGAATCTTATAAAATATCCCTCTTTTCCCAACAAATTTCCCAAGCAGTCCCACAGCTCCTGCCAGAAGAATTTTCCCCCAGCCATTCATATCAACCATCAACTGTAACTTGTACGGTTCCGTAATTCCTATACCACTCACTGTCTTTTTTCCAAACCGGCTGATTACTTTCGTAAACCGGGATACATGAACATCTTTCATTTTTTTAATATTTCCCTGACATATGGAAATAACCTTCTCACTGATACTTAATATGTCTCCATTTTCTATAAAAGGCACGACATATTGTCTGATTAATTCAATATAATCCTCATATACTTCAATAAAGTGTGTCTTTATTCCATAACGCTCATATACTCTTCCATTTACTTTTACTGTTCCGCGGATATAATACTCAATCTGTCCTTTTTTATGATAATTCTCCTGTTCATTTAAATTTCCTTCATAAAAATATTTTGCCATGACCCATACTCCTTATACTCATATAAAATTTTTATTTCATACAGAGCATATCAGGAAGATGTCATCAACTTTCAGAAGAATTGTGTTATACTTGTAAATAATTTTTCTGTTCTAATGAAAAGTCCCTGCTACCAGATGTAACGTCATCACTCCATCAAAATCATATTTCCTGCTTTTTGTCGAAACCTGAATACTTCCTATTTCAATAACCGCATTCAAATCTCCAACAGTCATTTTTTCATACATTGCATTTTCTGTATAATAAACACAGGTGTCACTCTTCATATTTAATGAACTTACATATTCTGCTAATATTTTTTCAGGATTTTTATAACTTGATTTTAATTGTTTGTTATAAGAATAAACCTCGATTTCCAGCAACTGACCCGTAACACTATGAACGCTCATCTGTATCATCAGATCATCCGTTTCCAGCCTGACCTTCCAAAAACCGTATAATATTTCAGATATTTTATTGATTCCTGCCGGATCATTCGTGAATAAATTTGCACTAATTTTTTTATAATTCTTAATCTGTATAGAAAATATCTTTTCTGCCCACGCTTCTCCTTTATTAATTGCCTGATTCATTGATAACTGCCCTTTTACCGGTTCATGAGTTCTTCTATTTTGTTCATATTTCATGCTATACACTACTTCAACTAATTCTTTTTCTGTTAAATATTTCTTTTTTAATTCTTCTTCACTATTTGCACGGAATATCGTTTCCTTACTATTTAGCTTTTCATTTAACACCCCTGTACTATGGGTGTCTAATCTTTGCTGCATAACAAACAATCCCCCAACTGATACCAACAAAGTAATTATAAAAACCAATATTATAGAAACCTTATTTTTCATCCTTTTCACCGCCTTTCTGGCACATTATAAAGAAACTGACTCTGCATCCTTTTCCTTGCTCGCTTTCGAAATACAGACGGTTGCCATGAATCTCCACAATTTTCGCTGCCAGTGCCAGACCCAGTCCTGCTCCATGTTTTCTCCTCGAACGCGACTTATCAACCATATAAAAAGGTTCAGTAACTTTGTCCAGTTCTTCTTCTGCCAGTCCTGCTCCATTATCCTCGATAGCAATTTCATAGCGTTCTTCCTTAATTGTTCCTGACATCTTTATGAAATCTGCATCTGCTTTGATTGCATTATCAATCAGATTAAACAATAACATCTTTAACAAATCATACTCTGCCTTGATATATGCGTTTTCAATTTTCGTCTCAATTATAACGTTATTTTTCTTCAAAACAGGCTGCAGACTTTTTAAAATCTCTCCGAGCACTTCTTCCGCTCCCATATCCCACAACATAAATTTCTGTTTATTTAAAATTGTCAAATCCATAAGTTTATGGGACAAAGCTTCTAAATGCATCCCTTCATTCCATATAAACCATGCTGCTTCTTTTATTTCTTTTCTGGACATATCACGCTGGTATATCATATCCGCATATCCAATGACTGATGTTAATGGCGTTTTCAGTTCATGAGCAAAATTTTCGACAAACTCTTCTTTGCGTTCTGACTGCTCAGACAGTTCCTTCATTCTGTCTTCCACTGCATTTGCCATCACATTAAAACTTCTGGATAATTTTCCTATTTCATCATTTCCTCTTATATGAATTCTTTCACTATAAGAACCCCCTGCCATTCTGTTTGCAGCCTCGGTTATTTTTTTCAGAGGTACTGTCACAATAACAGATAAAATAAATAAAAGTATCACACCTGTTCCAAGAGCGATACCATAAATTTTATAAAACTGCTTTTGCAGACTTTTCTGTTGCTCCAAAACTCCTGATATATCCGTTTTCGTGATAAAGTAAAATCTATGATTTTGGTCTATCATACTACCTATAAGCAAATAATAACGATCCTCTTCCTGATAATATTTATAATTTTGTGTGCTGTCAGATAACTCTTTTATAAAAGATTTATTTATATTTTGTATTTTTGAGTATAAAACTTTTTTATTATCTGAGTAAAAGGCTGAGACTGCCTCAACATCCTCTAACAATCTTTGTAACGTGACTTTGCTGTTTTTTTGTAATAATTCTTCATACAAATTCTCATCAGAAAGTAAACGGGTCTGAATTGTAAATTTGTCATATTGATACTGACTGATAACCAGATTTTTTTCTTTTTCCAGATTTTCTTCAAAAGAATAATTCATAAAATAATAACCGGAAAATAAAAATGTCATACTAAGTACGATTGTTCCACACAGAAAAATTTTTGCAAAGAAATGCATATTAATCCTCCAATCTATATCCAATGCGAAATACCGTCTTTATTTTATCATCCCAGTGAAGTTTTCTTCTGATTCGCTGAATATGTGAGTCTAAGGTTCTAGTCTCTCCTGTAAACGGCTCATTCCAGACCTTCTCATAAAGCTGCTCTCTATATAATGCTATATTTTTATTCCTTACCAATTCTAAAAACAAATCATACTCTTTCATCGTAAGTTCTATGACCTGTCCATTTTGAAATACCTGCCTTGAAGCCATATCAATACTTACGTTTCCAATAACAATCTGTTTTGCGCCTTTGTCATATCTGCGTAACACAACCTCTACCCTTGCCAATAATTCCCCTACTTGAAAAGGCTTAACAATATAATCTTCTGCCCCTAATTTCAATCCTTTAATTTTATCCTCAAGGCTTCCCTTTGCAGTAATAAAAATAACCGGTGTATTTGTTGGCTTTAGATACTCAAGCAGTTCATATCCATGCACTTTAGGAAGCATAATGTCAAGAAGAACTAAATCAAATTTTTCTTTCTCAATATATTCTGCCCCCTGTGCTCCATCAAACGCACATCTGCAATGATATCCTTCATCTGTCAGGCTTTTATAGATTAAATTTGCAATTGCATTATCATCCTCAACGATTAATATCTTTACCATGTATATTTCTCCTCAATATTTTTAAATGTGTATAATTTAACACAAAGATGTGTCTAAATTGTATTATTGACTATTGATGTTAGTCTGCACAAATTTTTATGGGAAGGTATAGAATGCTTTCACTCTACCTTTTAGAAAAAAGTAAGATAGGGAATGACTCACATGATTCATTCCCTATCTTATTCAAAAACTTCTTACTTAAACAAATAATAATACAGCTGTGTCAAATATCCCTGAACCGGAAATGTCATTGCAAATACCAATGACACAATTGTCATCAATTTAATTAAAATATTAATAGATGGCCCGGAAGTGTCCTTGAACGGATCGCCTACGGTATCTCCTACGACTGCTGCCTTATGTGCTTCACTGCCTTTTCCTCCGGCAAACCCGCCTTCAATATATTTCTTGGCATTGTCCCATGCTCCACCTGAGTTTGCCATAAAAATAGCCATCATAACACCACAGACTAGCGCTCCACATAACATTCCACCCAAAGCTGCAGCTCCAAGTAAATATCCTACTGCAAGTGGTGTCACAACTGCCATAACTCCCGGCACAATCATCTCATGAAGGGCTGCCTGTGTCGAAATACCTACACATGACTTGTAATCGGGCTTTGATGTACCTTCAAGAATTCCTTTATCTTCTGCAAACTGACGACGAACTTCCTCAATCATTTTGTTTGCAGCTTTTCCTACAGAACTCATTGTAAGTGCTGAAAACATAAATGGGAGCATTCCTCCAATTAACAGTCCAACGACTACAGAAGCGGATAATATATTAATACTTGGCAGGTTTGCAACCTGAGAATAGGAAACAAACAGAGACAATGCCGTAAGGGCTGCAGAACCAATCGCAAATCCCTTTCCAATCGCTGCTGTTGTATTTCCGACTGCATCTAATTTATCTGTAATATCCCTGACACTCTCATCAAGTCCAGACATTTCTGCAATGCCACCTGCATTATCAGCAATCGGTCCATAAGCATCTACTGCAATTGTCATACCTGTTGTCGATAGCATACCAACCGCTGCAAGAGCAATGCCGTACATTCCAAGAAACGCATAAGATACAAGAACACCAGCCACAATAAACAAAATTGGAATAGCTGTAGACTTCATGCCAACAGATAACCCGCTAATAATATTGGTAGCAGAACCCGTCTGCGAGCTGTCCGCAATCTGCTTAACGCTCTTATACTTTTCTGATGTGTACATTTCTGTAACCTTACCAATAGCTGTTCCTACTACCAGACCTGCCAGTACTGCCAGAAAAGCCCTGAACTGTCCAAACAGCCAGTAACTTAATGCAGCAGAAGCAGCGATTTCTATTGCAGTTGCAGTATATTCCCCGATATTTAATGCTCTCTGTGGATCACTGCCTTTTTTCCCACGGACAAAAAATGTAGCGACTACAGATGCTAATACACCGATAGCTGCCATGACAATCGGAAAGATAATACGTTCCATTCCAAAATCATCATCACCTGCTACCAGAGATGCCACTGCTAAAGTAACTACAGAAACTAAAGCTCCTACATAACTCTCAAAAAGGTCCGCACCCATTCCGGCTACATCACCTACATTATCACCTACATTATCTGCGATAACAGCCGGGTTACGTGGGTCGTCCTCCGGTATGCCTGCTTCAACCTTACCTACTAAATCTGCACCTACATCTGCGGCTTTCGTATAGATACCGCCACCTACTCTGGCAAAAAGCGCAATAGATGATGCCCCCAGACTAAATCCCGTCAGAATGCTTACAGCTTCTTCTGTAAATCCAGTCGTATGCATTACGATAATCAATATTACACTCAATCCGAGAATACCAAATCCTACGACACAGAGTCCCATAACAGCGCCACCGGAAAATGCGATTGAAAGAGCTTTGTTCGTTCCCTTTTCTTTTGCAGCATTCGCTGTGCGGACATTTGCCTTTGTTGCGACATTCATTCCTACATACCCTGCCAACGTGGATAACACTGCGCCTGCAATAAAGCAGACTGCAGTCAGCCAGTCAATTCCAAATCCAAGAATCACAAAAAGTACAACGACAAATACAATTAGAATCTTGTACTCTGCAAACAGAAATGCCCTTGCACCTTCAGCAATCGCTCCGGCTATATCTTTCATCTTATCATTTCCCGCATCGCATCTGTTTATTTTCACAGTCTTTAGTAATGCAAAAATAACAGCGATAATTCCTGCCGCCGGAGCTAAATAAATTAAATTCTCCATCCTTTTCTCCTTTCAATTCCCTGTAAAACAACTTTCCTTTTAAAAAAGTATGATATGTTTGTTAAAATTATAACAAAGTTTTCAAAATTTTCAATACCATTCCATTATTGTTAATATATTACAGGTTTTTTTCTATTGAAATAAAATATATTTTTCACATTTTAGAACAAAAAATTCATTTCGTTCAATATCTTCATAAAATTATTTTATATTTTTTAAGTGTGTGCTATAATAAATGCATATTTGCAAAGTATTTACTTTACAAAATTAAATTTGACTGAAAAATATACGAAAGGAGTACTATTATGAGACACGAATTAGATCATATTGATGAACAAATTATCAAATTACTTCATGACAATGCCCGCACCCCCTTAAAATCAATAGCAAGTCAGGTATTTTT
>CAOXUF010000001.1:25967-33651 GCA_948560485.1 uncultured Eubacterium sp. | reverse complement strand
TATATAAAATTAGAGTTTCTAAAACCAAGTAATATATAAAGCTATTTTCTTGTATTAGTTTTAACTAACCATTGATTTATTTTTTAGAGTTCCATTATGGAACTCTAATTTTACTGCATTCTATCAATTTGAAATCACTTGCAAAGACGCAGAATGTTATATACGGCATTACTTTATCTTATAGAATTTTTTTAGTTTATCTATGTTTTCATTATCCAAAATATATTTTTCTTTAATGAAACCACCTTCAATTTGTACTACTTCATCACAAGCCGATAAAATAAATTCATAATCATGAGTTATCACAAAAATAAATGTATCCGTTTTTTTAAGGCTTTTAAGCAGTGTAACCGTCTGCATCATATGGCTAAAATCCAAGCCACTGGTAGGCTCGTCAAAAATGAGTATCTTCTTTCTGCAAAATACAGCCGCCGCAATCGCAACACGTTGTTTCTGACCGCCGGATAGCGTCATAGGGTGTCTTTCTTTTAAGCCTGCAATATCCATCTGTTCCAAAATATCTGCCAGTCTGTCAGCAGATGATTTTTCCGCCCCCAATATGATTTCTTCCTCAACGCTGTCCGTAAAAAGCTGATGGTTCACTTCCTGCATAACCATATAACTAACTGCTACACGCTCTTTAGGCTTTTGCACCTTTCCATCCATACAGACAGTTCCTTTTTGATTTTTAAATATCCCGCTTAAAACAGATACGAACGTAGATTTTCCTGCCCCGTTCTTCCCGATAATTGCTGTAATATTTCCTGCTTGGAACTCGGCGTTTGGTATCTGCAGAGCTGTTTCTTTTTGGTATGCAAACCTTATATCCTGCATGACTAAATCTTTGTCCGCTTTCACTGGCTTTTTATCCAGCAACGGATAATCTTCCAAACTGACAGGTCTGATTCCTGTTTCTATCCGTTTCGCCATAGTGAACTGCTTCAATTCCTGCATGGAATATTCCCCGGCAATCCTCCCTTGCTCTATATAAACTGCCCTGTCTACCAGCCCGTCCAAATACCATGTGCGGTGTTCTGCCAGAATAACCGTCCTGCCTTGCGCCTTCAGTTTTTCAAGTATAGAGCGCAGCTCCCGTATAGCAAAACAGTCCAGATTAGAGGAAGGCTCATCAAGCACATATACGCTGGGATTAACTGCGTAAATACTTGCAAATGCAATTTTCTGTTTTTCCCCACCTGATAACTGAAAAATATTCCTGCCAAGCAGGTTTTGTATGCCTAAATCCTCTGCCGCCTGTGTTACTCTCTGCCTGATTGCTTCCGGCTCTATTCCACGGTTTTCACAGCCAAAGGCAATTTCACTTGTAGTATTTACCGTATAAAACTGCGTGCGTGGATTTTGGAACACTGTTCCAACCATATCTGAAATCTCATATAAAGGGCTGCTAACCGGATTTATTCCATTGACCAGAACCTCGCCGCTTAGTTCCCCATCATAAAAATCCGGAACCATACCATTAAT
Organism: uncultured Eubacterium sp.; assembly: GCA_948560485.1. The sequence continues at coordinate 32,169 of CAOXUF010000001.1, read as the reverse complement.
TAAACGTGTCATAGTCGTTTTCCCACATCCGCTTTTTCCACAGAGCAATACACATTCCCCGTCAGCTATGGATAAATTCACATCACAAAGACTCTCCATATCAGACTGTGCATAACGGAAAGAAACATTTTTCATTTCTATCACACCCTATACCCCCTTATCCACAGCACACACATTACAACCAGCCATATAGTCGCAGCCAGCATAAACACATAATCAAACCACTGAAAATGTACCGGCTCCATGCAGGTATGATGCCCTGGCTTGTCAAGCCCACGGCAAAGCGCAGCCGCCGCCAGTTCATCACTCACATTCAATACAGAGATGAACAGCGGCACAAATAAATATTCCATTGTCCTCACAGGGGAAGATATCAGGCGCTTTGCATTCAGGTCTATGCCTCTCATTTTCATCGCCATTTGAATAGATTCCCATTCTTCTTTTATCGTTGGAAAGCACCGGAACATGACCGATGTTGTAATGATTACATCCTTTGGGATTTTCATTTTCCATAATGACGCCACAAAAGAGCTTACTTCCGTTGTGGCAATCAGCCACTTTCCCAGCATGATGCAGGGGAGCAGTTTTCTGACACAGACCGTAATAAAATGCAGCAGTGAAAACACAAAAATGTCCATATAAGGGTCAGCAAACCACTGAATTACAACAAACACTATGTAAACACCCAAAAACTTCACTGCGCTTTTTGGCTGTCCCCCTATCGCAAGGATAAGGGAACAGAAAAGAAGTACACAGGTTTCATATATCAGCGAATGCCCCATAAAGAGAATAATGTCCAATTCTATCAGCAGTAACATCTTCGTGCGTGGATCAAAATTTAAGCACCACTTGTCTAACCCTTTATTCATAATACGCCAGCTTTGTTCAGATGCTTATTCAGCACCTTTTTCGTAAACAATGAACCCAAAAGGGAAAACAGCGCCGTTGCCACCAGCATCACAGGAAGTACCCACCAAGGAGTAAGGCTGCGGACAGTATCACAAAATTCCTGGCTCATTCCGCCCTCCAATGTACTTTCAAAGAAATAATCACGCATAAACCAGATTGGAACAAAACCGCCGAACAAATTCCACGAAAATACCACATGGCTTGCGGCATTCCATTTAAAATCCTTATAATCCCCTTTCTTTGCCAGCAATATTGCAACAATACCTGCTGGAATGCTGATAAGCGGAGCAATCGGGATATGTCCGGTTGCAATCAGAATCAAGCTTGGAATAACCGCCGCTATGAATATCGGTATGCCAGATGGCGATTTTGCAAGCATCATATGATATGTAGGAGCTGCAAGCAGCGCCACCGCTTCAGGCATCAGCAAAAATATGACAGCTATCGGCATGCAGATAGCGCCAACAATGACATAGGTTACAAGATACAATGCGATAAACACTCCTGCCGCAATCGCCCCTCTGGACGAATTGCCCTTTTTTTGATTTCCCATTTTTTAATTTCCTCCTTTAATGTTTTCATTTATTTTCCAACCTTCTGTGGCTGTCTGCAAATTCCACAGTTTTGCGTACAGCCCGTTCCGGTTAAGAAGCTCACTATGCGTTCCGCTTTCTGTAATAGTTCCCCTGTCAAGCACAAGTATTTTATCCGCCCCCACCACTGTCTTTAAGCGGTGCGCAATCACAATAACGGTTCTGCCTTTTACCAGACGGCTGATTGCCTGCTGTATCTCGGCTTCATTCTCCGGATCAAGGGAAGATGTGGCTTCGTCAAGCAGCACCACCGGAGCGTCTTTTAAAATTGCCCTTGCAATGGAAATCCTCTGCTTTTCCCCGCCGGACAAGGTTGAACCGCCCTCTCCAATCATAGTTTCAAAGCCCTGCGGCTGTTTCATAATAAAGTCATAGCAGTTAGCCAGTTTTGCCGCATTTTCAATTTCTTCCTGCGAAGCGTTTTCCTTTCCATACCGGATATTGTTTGCAATGGTATCCTGAAAAAGATAGACATCCTGAAAAACAAACGAGATTTTCTGCATCAGCTTTTCCGGCTCAATTTCCTTTTCATCTACACCGCCATATAAAATTTTCCCCTCAGACGGGTCATAAAATCTTGCAAGCAGGCGCAGCATGGTACTCTTTCCCGAACCGGACAGCCCTACGATAGCGGTCAGTGTTCCTGGCTCAAAACTTGCGGACACATCTTTTAAAACGTCCCTGTCACTATATCCAAAAGTGACATTTTTAAATACGACCTCATTACTGTCCGGCACTCCCTCTTTCCCGTGCATCTCCGGTTCTTCCAGCAGTTTTACAATACGTTCACCAGACATACTGCACATCATAAGTTCGGAATAATTCATAATGGCAACCGCCAGCGGGTCAAATACACGGGTTCCCACAAGCAGAAACAGTGCAAAATCCGACACTTCCAATGTTCCACCCGCCATAAGGAACACGCCCGTCACTGTCATAAGCGACAGTCCACTTCTAAGGAAAGCTGCAGATACCAGATTCAGCGGCCCGATGCCGCCCTCAACCTTGATGCAGGCATCCCGGTAATTGGTACAGGCGCTTTTCAGCTTTGCAAAATTATCCCCCTGCATATTGTATGATTTTATGATACGCATACCATACAGATACTCCTGCAGCTTATTTGCCTGTTCCACCCTTGCCATTGATAAACGGGTATCCAATTTTCTTTCAAGACCACGCATCCCAAGCATGATTAGAATTGCAATCGGGAATCCAGCAAACATCGCAATCCCCATCCGCCAGTCTTCCACAAACATAAGCGCAGATGCAAACACAGCCACCATAATCCCGCTGACCATCTGAGGCATGATATGCGTCATCGCTGTTTCCGTCCTTGAAAAATCATTCATTATCATATTCCCGATTTCCCCGGAATCTTTGCTCATCAGGAATCCTAATGGCAGCTTGCGGATATGCTCTGCCAGTTTAATCCTTCCCTCTGCCGAAGCGAAAAAGCCGTCATGATATGTAACCTTGCAGGCAATATTTTCGCAGATATAAGCTATGAAAAAGAACAAGACCATAACTCCCCAAGTCGTCCAAAAAAATCTGTGGTTTATTATCCCGGTTTCAAAATACAGATAAATATGCCCCACAATCGCAGCTAAACAGATAAATGGTAGCAGGTTCACCAAATTTGCCAGTACGTTCCATATTGTCGGTCTTACCAGCTTTTTTGTATCATTGCAGGTAATGGCATTCAATAATTGTGTCATCATACAAACGCCTCCTTTGCTTCAATTTTCCATTTTGCAGCATCCATTGCCGCATTCCACATAGACGCATACATTCCATTTTGCCGGATCAATTCCTCATGTTTTCCTTGTTCGTGAATGGAGCCATCCGCTACCACTAAAATCTGGTCTGCATTACAAATCGTTGTCAGACGGTGCGCAATCATAATCACCGTTTTATTTTTAATCAGTTCCCGCAATGCCTTCTGCATTTCATGTTCATTCTCCGCATCCGCATAGGCACTTGCTTCATCAAGAATCAGAATCGGCGCATTTTTCAAAATCGCCCTTGCAATGGAAACCCTCTGCTGTTCCCCGCCAGACAGATACACGCCGCCTTCCCCGATTTTTGTATCATATCCATCCTGTAACTGCATGATAAAATCATGACACTGTGCCGCTTTTGCCGCATTTTCCACTTCTTCCCTCGCCGCATCCGGCTTCCCAAGTGCAATATTGTTATAGATAGTATCCGAAAACAGGAAACTCTCCTGAAATACAAAAGACATCTGCCCCATTAAATCATTTGTTTTTATATCTTTGATATTGATACCGCCAATCTTAATAGATCCACCCGTTACATCCCAAAACCTCGGAATAAGCTCTGCAATCGTGGATTTTCCTGCCCCCGATGCACCTACTAATGCGGTGATCTCTCCCTGTTTTGCCACGAAAGATACTTTATTCAAAATCTGTCTGTCCTCTGTAAGATAGGAAAATTCCACATCACAAAACTCAATGTCATGCTCATTCGGGATTCTTCCGTTTACAGGTTCTTCCATTGCCTTTTCGTTCAAGATTTCATCCACCCTGTTTACTCCTTCCGTAATCACATTCATACTCTCTGAAAAATTCCGCAGCTTCAAAGTTGGCGTTGCCGCACCCGGTCCCAGAATCAGAAAGAAAATAAATGTTGTCACAAAAGAAACATCTGCCGGATTTTTCAGGTAAAACAGCAACCCTATCGGAACAATGAAAGTAGCCACTGATAAAACAAACATACGGAAACGCACATATCCCGGACGTATTTTCTCCGTCATTTGTGCTGTAAAATCACGATAGCTTATGATGTCATCATAAAATTTGCGGAAAGATTTTACTGTCTGCCCGAAAATCTTAATGGAAGGCATACCCTTGACATACTGTATAGACGAAGAACTGATACGCTCAAGCGCATCAAAATTTTCTTTTACTCCGCCGCTTTTCATAATTTTAATCATGACAGCAAACTGACAGCCAAAGCCAACAATAATCGGCACAAGACACGCAAGTGCAAGCCAGCCGTTCAACGAGAACATGGTAATGAACAGCACCAGTAGCATCACAAGCGTACCGATAAAATCCGGGAGCTGATGCGCCAAAAAACTTTCTATATGTTCAACATCCGCATCAAGTACCTGCTTTATTTTCCCAACGGAATTGCTGCTCATATACCCCATTGGAAGTTTCCCGATATGTTCCGCAACTTTTAAGCGTACCCCGCATATGACACGATAGGCAAACATATGGGACAGCATTCCGCCAGCATAAGCTAAAATATACCCGACCACCAGCCCGAACAATCCGTAAACCGCCCATTGAATCATATACCCTGTTCTAAGCGCCCCGCCTGATGCTGCATGACTTAACAGCTCCGCCATAATCTTATATACCGACACGAAAGGGCTGAGCTGGCAGATTGTTCCTGCAACAGAAAGGAAAACACTTACTGCCATTGGTGTATTCCTCTCCTCCGACACTTCAAGCAATCTTGGAATGCCTTTCTTTTTCTTTTCTTCTGACTTCATTTGACTACCTCTTTCCTTGCTATTTTTTACAGACCGAACTCGTTCTGTATCCCTAAAACGCCACAACGGAAATGCCCATCTGGAACATTTCCGTTGCGAAAACCATATATAAAATTGTTTTAGTTCTAATAAAATAATTTGTTGATAATCTCAAGAATATCGTTCACTTCATACTGCTTATCGCTTCCTGTAAATCTGCCATTATAAATCATTCCCCATGCGCCATATAGCACAAACATTGCATAGGCTTCTGCATTTTCTTCTGTTATTCCCATATTATTAGACAATTTCTTTTCTTCAATACCTTGAAGAATAAATTTTGAATATGGTTTTATCATACGACTAATCATTTGCACCAGTTCCCATATCTTATAAGATGAATCTGAAATAGAATTGTCCATTTCAGGATTGTATCTCTCTAGATACCCACTAATATCTTCTTTAATCATACTTCTAAGAACTGGCACCTTTTCTTCAAATGATATCTCAGTATCTTCTATCATCTTACATTTTCGCTCCAGCCTCTCAGATATATACCGTTCCATTGCTGCTATGTAAATATCTTGCTTTGACTTGAAATAGTAATAAAACATTCCGGGAGCACCATCTACTTCTGTCAAGATATCCCTCACAGATACTGCCTCGTATCCCTTTTCTTCAAACAATCTACTGGCTATTTCTATCAGTTCCTGCTTCCTTATTTCTGGCTTTTTACTATTTTTCTTCACATATCTTACCTCCTACACGTTATAATCAGCGTGTAAATATTATATCATCTTCATTCCTTAATTTGTATTCTTTATTACCAAATCAATTATATCTCGTACATGCACAGATTTTCCTAATATAAATTCCTCCTCTAATTTTATATTATACTTATTCTCCATACACAGAAAAATCTCAGCTATCACAAAACTATTAGCACCTAAATCTTCTACAATATCGTCTTCCACCGTAATTTTATCTGGAGATATATCTAATAGCCCACTTATACAATCAATAACCTCGTTCTTAATTTCTTTTTCCTTATCCATTGATTTTGTCCTCCTTTATCTCATATTTTTTATACATTGTGCTATTATCAAAAATAGCTTTTTTTATTTCATTCTTTTTTATTTTTCCATTTGAAGTAACTGGAAAATCAGTGCAAGATAAATATATTGCCCTTAACCGTTTAAAT
>CAOXUF010000001.1:0-25957 GCA_948560485.1 uncultured Eubacterium sp. | reverse complement strand
ATACTGGAAGACAAGAATTTAGTATTCTTATTACTTTTAAGACATCCTCTACCTCTTGATCCTTCATCAAATGTAACACAAGTACCGGGTTTTCATCTATTCCTATTACTACATAAGACTCTGAATACTCCTTTACTTCGCTAAAATATTCTTCTAATTCATCTGGATATATATTTTCTCCAGATGAATTAACAATAACATCTTTTATTCTCCCCAAAATAAATAGCTGTTTATCCTTAATCTGTACTTTATCCCCCGTAAAAAAGTATTTACCATCTAACAACTCTGCCTTAACCTCTTTGCCGTTAATCAACATAGCAGAATAGACTATATCTCCTGCTACAAGCAATTCTCCTATGCCTTCATCAACAATATTGCCATCATCTAAGTAAATCTTTGCCTCATACAAGTCAGAAGAAATTTTTCCAACTGATCCATTTGTTCTTTCATTAATCATTTTGCATACATTTGATGTTAATGATCCAATCTCCGTCATGCCATACGCCTGTGAAGAAAAAATACCTGCATGATCTAAAGCTCTCATTGTTTCTGGTGAAGCCTTTGCTGCACCCATAATCACAAATTTTAATTGCGTCCCTAACAAATTCTGCAATGTCTCTATATCTATCCTCCCATACTTTCCAATGATAGATTTAACAATAGAGTCCCATACCATAGGAACCGAGTATGCAATCTGAACCTCTCCTTCCCGAATCGCAGTCATCACATTTGAAATGTTTTCCTTCTCAATCATTACCATTGTTCCATGTAATACCTGATATATAATAATAAGTATAAGCGCTGATATATGGTGAAAAGGAAACATAGAAAACATTTTTTTCTTTCCATCTAGTAATAAAAAGTTCAAATCATCCGAATCATTATAGCGTTCCAAAATATTATTAATCTGACTTCCTATTTGCTTACCAGTATGTACATAAATTTTAGGTGTTCCTGTCGTACCCGATGTACATAATGCAATTTTATTTGCAAACATTCTGTCTCCATTGTATTCAGAAGCAGACTCACAAGTTAATACTTTTTCAAAAGGCACCACCTTTTTTTCGGCATTTTCAATTATATGCGAACTTATTATTGCCTGGATATTTGCATTTATCATAACATTATGCAAAAACTTTTCGTTGCATTTATTATCAATAATGACAACATTATATCCTTGTATCATCAAAGCCCATAAGACAGCCGACCAAAGAGGATGATTTACCGCTTTCAGACCAATCCAGCTTTGTTCTGAAACGCCGACTAATTCTTTTCCTAAAAAATTGGCAATACCATATACAATTTTCAAATAATCCTTATAGGAATATTTCTTCCATCCATCTACTGTGTAATATTCGCACAAATTACACTCCCCATTATGTTTAAATATTTTACAAAATATATTTTCGCATGAGTCAATATTGGTAATAATCATATTTTATTCTCCCCTCTTTTCTGAAGCATCTGTACAATATCGTTTACAGATTCAAAATCCGATAACTCGATTTCATCAAGCGGCAGTATAATATTAAATTCCTGTTCAAAATAATCAATCATTTGTATAATTTCAAAGGAATCAATATACCCTGATGTGATTAACTGCATATCATCTGTTAATTCAGTTTCGTTCAATCCCTCTATGTTTTCCAAAATAATCTTTCTTACACGTTCTTTCATCTTCTCCTCCTAAACTTTTATAACATCATTAGACAAATTCATAATATCAAGCACTTTACTTAAGTCCTCATCCGTAATTGGCGTCCTTAATATTTCTAATGCCCTCTCTCTTGTTATTTCTCCATTTCTTATGAGTCCACTCATCTCTGTTTCATGCTGCGAATACCCAAATTGAAGCCGAGCCATATACTGCGATAAAAAGTTAAACTTACAATTTGTTGAATTTTGAGGCCAACTATGCTCAGGAACCTTAAATTTAAGTTCGTTCTTCAATACTTTGACTATTTCATCCTCATCATAATCAAAATATTTAAAAGGAGAAATTTGCTCAATATCTTTGTAATTTTTCGCAAAATAAGCAATCGGATGTCGAAATAAATCCATCAGATTCTTGTATTCGCCATTTTCTTCTAATATTTCCAATACATTTTTGTCTGACCATTCATATATCCAAAAAAGTTCATCTTGCGAAATATACGCCTGCCCTTTTGTATACCCCCCTAAAATTAAAGAAATACCATTTTTCTTACATATCTCTTTGATATAATTATCCAGCAACAAATGACATACTCTGCAATAATACACCTGCTTTTTTGATTCTAAAAATATTTTAAACAGATTTTTTATTTCATTGGTACGGAACGTCAATAGATCAACATTTAAAATATTTGCTGCATTTTGTGCATTTTCGTACATTTCTGGTATCGAAAAACCGTTATCCACAAAAATAGCCAATGGACGCAAGTTCAATTTTCTCTTAGCAATATATAAAGCCATTATGCTATCTTTTCCGCCGGACACAGCTACTGCACAATTGTACTTTTCTTTGCCTTTTCTTTTTAGAAGTTTACTTCTTAATGCCTGCTCTTTCCGTTCACTGCTCATTGTGTAAAAACTATTGGGCTGTATATTAATATTGGTGAATTTCTTGCACACTGAACAGATTCCATCCTCTCCAATTTGGATATGTTGAGGAACTTCTGGCAGAATACATTTACTGCATATCTTATTTTGATTCACTCCTATCCCCCCTTATCAAAATTGTATTGTAATTACACAAGAATTAAATCCTACTGCCGCACCAATAAACACCACTTTGCTTCCTTCCTTTATTTTTCCCTGCCTTCTGGCTTCATATACTACCAGAGGAAGGTTACTACATGCAACATTTCCCCACTTTGTAATAACTGAACTTCTTTTATCCTGAGAAACTCCTGTATCTTCTGCAACCTTTTTATTAATCCATTTCGCTGCCTGACTAGTCGCAAAGAAATCAACTTCCCCGATATCCCATCCCGTTTCATCAAGAATTTTCATCATAAACTCATTGCCAACCTGCAAATGTTTATCTATCAATGGTTTCGTAGTTCCCGGAATATACATCTTTTCCGAGTCTTGCGGATACCTTACACCGCCACCCCACATAACATTATTATTCCACAATTCAGGAAATGATCTAAAAAAGCTTCTAATTATCCCCTTATCCTCTTTTACTTCTCCAATAACAAAAGCACCACCACCATCTCCTAATGATAATGTCACAGGACTTCCAACCATAAGTTCCTCTTTACTCTCATAATCAAACTTTACCCATTTTGACAATGCTTCCCCTGACGTAATTACTACATTTCGTGCTTTTCCTGTCTTAATCAAGCTATCCGCTATATCCATTCCCTGCAAAAATGCATTGCATCCATTCTTAACATCAAAAACAAAAGCATTATGTAAGCCCAATTTGTCTGCAATTACATTCGCTGTTGCAGGCTCCGCAAAGTCTTGTGTTACTGAACAAAACATCAATACATCTATATCATCCGACGAAAGATTAGCATCCTCTATTGCATTTTTTGCTGCTTCATATGCAAGATCTGACGAATACTCATCGTCACGAGAATAACGCCTTTCTTCCACCCCTGTAATCATTTTTACTAAACCTCTTCGAACGCCCAGTCGATCATATCCCGCTTTTTCTTCAACCTCATCACTACTTACCACATTTTCAGGAAGATAAATTCCCATTCCTATAATTCCTGTGCGCATATTTATTCCTCCTTTAAATATTTACATATTTTCTTATTTCCTTTATGGTACTTTCATCCCATTGTTGAGTGTCTACGCCCTTCTGCGATAAAAAGGCATATGTCAAACGATCCACGCCAAATGCAAAGCATCCACTATTTGCAAGTTTCTCATTGTTTCCGTCATATATGTGATACCTTTTAGTAAAATGTGTCCGATGATAATTAGCAGAACCACAAGAAATATACCCCGCATCACTAGGAATTAAAAGTTTAAATTCCTGCTTTGATTGTCCTAACAACTGAAATAGCTTTAATTTTTTATAATTATTTGCAAAGAAAGAATCATTTGCTGTTTCTATTTTGCAATTTAACTGAAACACATCAATCCAATATTTCCATATTTCTTTTGCAAAACTCATGCAAGTTTCTATCTGTTCTGACGAACCCACAAATACATATTCTTTCATATAAAACTCTTTCAAGCGTTCTAAAGTCTTTGTATTATTCCCTTCATTTCTAAAACATCTGCCCGATACCATAAATGTTTTAGCATGACCGCTATCAATAATTGAATCCCGTAAAAACTTATAGATTGGCGCACACGTCGCAGTTCTCAATACATTATCTGGATATTTCATATTCTCAAACACTTTCCCATCATCAAGTCCTTTTGTAGAGAAATCATTTAAAACCGAAATATCATTTCTTAAAACTCCTTCAAACATAATATGATGTGGAAAAGTTTCAAAATATCCTCCTTCTTCATATCCTTTAACCGTGTACAACACTGGTACATTCTGTTCCTGCATTTCATAATCTCTAAATGTATTTATCGCATAATCTTCAATTTTTCTCTCAAAATATTGATATATTTTGAGAAAAATTTTCCCATAAGCGTATGCACCATCTGAAAGAGCATATATTGATCCATCTGCCAATAATTGTTCAAAGACATCACTGTGACATATCGTATTTCTTTCTGAATAATCTTCCAAAGTTTTAACTGACAATGCAGATTCTTTTCCTGTCATCTGCTTTATAACCATTTCCTTTAATAACTCAAGCTTTCTATTTACCTCGTCCACATTTTTTTCATTACATTCAATTAGAACCTTTCTATAGTTCCCTGCGATTTCTACATCTTCAATATACTCTGATATGTATGTAATCATTTCACAAAAGAATTTTTTCTCACTTATACCTTGTAAATCATAAACTAACTGCATTTACCTTCTCCTTTCTTTAGTTAGTTTTTTCTAACTAAACATCATAAAAAAAGACCGACACTCGTTCTGTACAATCATGGATATTTTACTATTTATTGCAGCTTTTGTCAATTACAATTTTCATAAAAATATTTTCTACTATATTTTTTCTAAAAAGCCCCTCTATTTCACAAAGCTTTATATATCCTCTCGCTTTATATATTTTTACTGCATTTTCATTAAAATCTCCAACAGTCAAAAAAACTTTTGTTCTTAAATGATTTTTTCCATTGGCTAATGCTTCTCTCTCAAAAAAATCCAGTAATTTCTTTCCTATTCCTTGATGCTGATAATTTCTTTTTACTGCAATTATATGAAGATACGGAAAAGAATGAAACATGCCTTCTTGCTGATACCATAAAACTCCTATTATTTCTCCATTATAATTTTTTGCTGCATAAAACTTATCCCTAAGCATTACCTTTTCAACTTCAGAGTACAATGCCGCTTTTGTTGGATAATATTTTCTTCCCATTTCAGTTTCAAAGATTACTTCTACACACCTTTCTAAATCTTCTTGTTTTACTTCTATTATCTCCATCTTTTCTCCCATGCTAACTCTCCAATGATTTTGTTTAAATTTATTACTTCAATATTTTTTGGTAATTTTTCTATAGTACACGCAGCCATTCTGTATCTTTTATCAATCAGATATTCTTTAAAATTTATATTATACATAACCGAATCTAACATACTTTCCTCAGGTACAGAAAAACTAATGTTCTTCAACGGAAATAATAACCCTTTTCCTAAATATTTTACATATGCCTCCTTCAACACCCAAATTCTAAAAATATAATCACTTCGATCATAACAGTTCTTCAAATAATACTCCTCTTTTTCAGAGAAATACTTACTTGAAATATTTTCCTTTACATCTTTAATTTTTTCTATATCAATTCCGAGTTCCTTATGTCCCACTGCACAAACAACCCAATCACCTGAATGTGAGATGTTATAAAAAAAATTATTCATATTTTTTATATAGGGTTTTCCCCATTTTCCATAACCAAACTCCACGTCTTCATACCTTTTATCAAAATACGTTCTCAAGCAATAATCAAGTAGAATTTGCCCACAAACCGAGTGTAATATTATCTCCCTTCTTTTTATCCGCATTAATTTTAATTGTTTTTCCTTTGGAATATAATTCATAAAACACGATATATATTCATCCAATCTGTTCTGTATTATATTCATTGCAACAATATAAATATAAATCACCCGCTTTGTCTAAAAAATCTCATTACATAGGTTAGCATTAACTAACCAAAATGTCAATAGTATAATGCAAATTCTATGTAAGCATACTTTTCAGTCAATAGACCAACCTAAATCTTTTATCTGCCTTTTTATTTCTCCGTTATCAAACTTGAAAACCTGTCGTCCAAATGATAAAATACTACTACAAATCAATGTAAGGAGAAATAGTAATGGGATATATTCAACATAAATCAGAAGAATCTCTTGAAGATTATTTAGAAACCATTTTGATATTAAGCAAACGCTTACCTGCCGTCCGGTCCATAGATGTGGCAAATGAGCTTGACTTTTCAAAGCCAAGCGTGAGTGTTGCAGTGAAAAATCTCAAAAGCCGAAATTATATCACTGTATCAAGCGATGGGTATATCAGTTTGACTGAAACTGGAAAAGAACTTGCAGAAAAAGTTTATGAATGCCACAATCTGCTGACAGACTGGCTCGTTCACTTGGGCGTAAACCCTGAAATTGCTGCTGCCGATGCCTGCAAAATGGAGCATGACATCAGCCCTGAAAGCTATGAGGCTATGAAAAAATGCATTTTATCTCTTTTAGGCAAACAATAAAAATTTGCCTCGGCTTTACGACACCGCTTTCTGCCTTGTATCACCACCGTCTTCCCTCTTTTGCTTTCCTTTCCCCATACCAATCATCAACATAACAAACCATACTGCCATGCTCTCACTCATCAACCCATTTGTAAACCCAATCCGGAATGGGGAATCGGGAAGTAATGTTTTGATGAAGTACATCACTGCATAAATAATTAAAACATTTGTAAACGCCATCATTTTCGGGAATACTGTTTTGTGTGTAAATTGCAGATAGAACCAATAAAAGAATGGCAGGAGCATCATTGCCTCGCTGATAATAACCACCCATGAAAAATATCCATATAAAGCTTCTGCTGCCAAAATTGCCACTCCTTCATCTCCATTCTGATTCATCCAAGCAAAAGCATATAAGATCATAATATAAAACAAATGCAGCATCATCCACGGTGTAAGTCCAAAAGCAGTCAGGTAATGATACCTCTTTTTGTCCTTTTCTTCCAAAATAAGCCTTTCAATGGCAAACAGCGCAGCTCCATAGAACAGAATGCCCGGAAATGCAAGCCCTATTGCCAACGTGAATCTCCACGGTGCAATAGCAGCCACTCCTTCTGTCAGCCAGTGCACATTGCCGTTATACGCCGTATCACCATATATCATCAGCCAATCGCCACTGCCAAAACAAAGACAGCCAAGCAGTCCTAAAAATAATGCCTTCTTTATTTTCATGATTCTGTCATTTTTCCTTTTCTTTAAGCTATTTAATATGCTAATTCAAAAAACTATGATTCCCAAGACTTTTCTCAAGCTCTGCATATGAATGATGATGCCCATGCTTATTTTCTGTAAAATAGTGGGAATGTTCATGAACATGGGAAACCATATGCGTGTGGGAAATTCCATCATGGGTATGCCTGACTGTATGGATATGGGCATGAGTATGTTTCTGTGACAGCGTATCCGATATGGCAAATAGTGTACCAACAATCATAACTGCCATTGCGATCCCATATCGAATTGATAATGGTTCTTTCAGCAATATAAATGATAAAAATCCCCCTATAAATGGTGCCACTGCGTAATACGCACTAGTCTTTGCTGCACCAAGCGTTTTCTGCGCACGAATATATGTAAAAATGCTCAGACCATATGCAACAAACCCCAGGACAAGCGCAATGAGAATATATCCTGTTTTGGGAAACTTTTCTCCCGTCACCACAGCTATAATAAATGAACCCATTCCCGAAAACAGCCCCTTTATTGTAACAATCTGATATGCACTTTTTGACGATATGCTTTTTGTACAGTTATTTTCAAATCCCCAACAGATTGTTGCCCCCAAAACAAGAAGCGAACCGAAAGAAAATTTTATGCTTCCGCTTCCGTCAAGGGATAATATAATACTTGACAGCGTAATAAACCCAATTGCCACCCAAAGCTGTTTTGACACTTTTTCCCTGAACAAACCAAACGCAATTACCGAAGTTGCAACTATCTCAAAATTCCCAAGCAGCGAAGCATTTGCGGATGTCCCCATACTGATGCCAAACATAAGAAGAACCGGTGCTGCTATATCCAAAAGAACCATTCCGACAGTATACGGCAAATCTTTATAGCCAAGTTTTTCTTCCGTTTTCTCATGATGCCTGCCCAAAAAATACATCACACCTACGCCAACACCCGCTCCCATATATAAACATGCCGCCATATATGCAGGCGGTATCCCTCCAAGCAGAAGTTTGGAACATGGAACATTAACCGCATAAAACAATGCTGCTAACAATGCGTACAGAACAGCCGCCAAATTTTTATTCTTCATATGCAACCACCTTTCACTGTATAAATGATACTCCCAATCCGGCAGACAATATACAGACATAACCCTCACCATTCAATTATCTTTTCACAAACCACGGAATACAGCGGTTTACCCTTTTACAGTAATTTGAGTATTCTGTGCCATATAATTTAAGCAGCCATTTCTCCTCCGTACCTTTCATCAGAACCGTCATAAAACACCAATAAAAGAAGAAGATTGGAAGGAAAAATAAATTACCGAAAATCATCAGCGCACCCGTGCAGAAAAACATAAATGCAGAGTAAATAGGATTGCGGCATAACGAATATACCCCTGTAGTCACAAGCCTGTTTCCTGTAATCCCATCATCAATTTTAGAACGGAACACTGCAGCGAACCAGAGGCATGCCCCTAAAATAATAAACAGGATTCCCAACACCAAAAACGGAATTTTCAGAAATTCTATCCTGCCTTTTTCAAAAGTTTCACACTGTCCTAAAAATACTGCGGCAGTTGTTACCATAATGATCACTCCAACATAAACCGGACCTACCCCATACATGGGGAGATGATTTTTATCAGCCATAAATTTTTCCTCCTTACTCTCTGCCTTTCCATTTGGAAAGGATATAAATAACCTTTCGTTTCCTACCTATCCCAATGCCACATCCAACGCCAGCATCACTGTAAAACCAAAGGCAAAGAAAACAGTTCCCATATTAGAGTGCTGTCCGGCAGACATCTCCGGGATCAATTCCTCCACCACGACATAAATCATGGCTCCTGCCGCAAAACTTAACAGATAAGGCAAAGCAGGAACAAGAAAGCCCGATGCCAAAACAGTTAGCAGCGCTGCAACCGGCTCTACAACTCCTGACAGCACACCATATGTAAATGCTGTCCGTTTTTTCATTCCTTCTGCTTTTAATGGCATGGAAATAATCGCACCTTCGGGGAAATTCTGAATTGCAATCCCAATAGATAACGCCAATGCCCCTGTCATTGTAACTGCACCGTTCCCGGACAGGCATCCTGCAAACACTACCCCTACTGCCATCCCTTCCGGGATATTATGCAATGTTACCGCCAATACTAACATGGTAGTCTTTTTCAAAGCTACCCGTGGTCCTTCCGGCTCACTGCTGCCCTGATGCAGATGCGGAATTGTCCTATCGAGAGCCAGCAGAAACAGGATTCCAAGCCAGAAGCCTGTCACCGCAGGCACAAATGCCCACTGCTCCATATCCGCCGCCTGTTCCATTGCAGGAACCAGCAGACTCCAGATAGACGCCGCCACCATGACGCCCGCTGCAAACCCGGTCAAAATCCTCTGCAACAAGATATTCAGCGTATTTTTCATAAACAATACACATGCTGCCCCTAAAACAGTCCCAAGAAACGGGATCATTATTCCTTGAACCACTTCTCCCTGCATAACATCACCCCCGCAAGGCTGAAAACAGCCCTTTCTTCTCATACGGTTCCCTGTTTACGGACACTGCCTCATACCCGCTTTTTGCAATTACATCCTTCAGCTTCTGTTCATCTATATCATCTTCCGCAAGAACAACTGTCTGTTTTTTCGTATGTGAAGATGTTACTTTTTTCACTGGGAATACATTTCTCACCGCTTCATTAACATGCGCTTCACACATCCCACAAGCCATGCCTTCCACACCTACTGTAATTTTAACCATAATATTCCTCCCTGTTTTATATTTTATATTTTAGTTAGTAAAAACTAACACGCGGTTTTAACAAATGCGGCTACCTTTGTTAGCAGCCGCTAACTATACTAAATATACCTTAATCCCTATCCGCCTGTCAATATAATCTCCTGCTGATTACGCGATTCTACTCTCTGTTTTTCAGCGCTTCTGCCAGATTCACCTTATCAATTCTGCCCACTAAAAGCCTGTGGATCACAAGATACACGGCTATCACTCCCGCATATATTACACCATACATTCCTGCCGGAAACCCTATATCCATAGCACACCCTACATTTGCTACCATAGCAGGATAAAGCATATCCATAACCGTTTTGGCCGCCGGGATACAGATGAGCGCCCCCACAGCTACCACATAGAAATTACCATTCAAATACAACTTTTTAATCTCTCCGGTCCGATACCCAAATACCTTAACTATGGAGATGTGAAATGCAGAGCGGTCTATCATGACTTTCATCATAAGGTACATAACCATAGCAAATATAATTGCAGAAAAAATGGTCAGCATGTTAATCATGCCCTGCATCTGGGCGATAAAAACGTCCGCCGCCTTTTCAATATCTGCTTTTGTAGTAACCCCATAGATACGTCCCGGCTCTATATCCAGTTTTTCTGATGCAAACACCATATTATAATAATCTCCGCTTTCCCCAAACATATCCCTCATCATATCTATATCCATGAATATGTAAAGGCTGGCAGAGTATTCTATGATATCCCGGACCGTAAATGCGTAATAGATCTTTTCCTCCTCATCATAAACGGTAAACACATCCCCTTTTCCCAAACCAAATTTCTGCGCCATAGCCGAGGATATGGCAATTTCACTTTTGCTGTCTGTCAGCTCCACGTCAAAATATGGATTTTCTTCTGTAATGCCAAGAATTGCCACGTCCAGATTATATCCCAGATTTTCTTTCTTAACCGTCCGGGAAAATGCCTCATAACCACCATCTGGCACTGCACTTTCCGGATATTTTAAGGCATACATATATTCAAATTTTGTATCCGCCTTATTATTTACACGAATGTTATTACACATCGTGTAGCAGTCAAGCCCTAACATCAGGATCAATAGCGACACAAACATGCCGCCCAATACAGTCAGTGAAGTTCTCGCCTCCCTCATCATCTGACGGATTTGAAATGTTCTTACAAATCCAAGCCTGCCAAGCTTCACTTGCTTTGTTGTCCGGACTTTTTTCTCATTGCGGAGCATGGCAAGCGCCGGTTTATTCAGTTTACTCTTTATGACAAAATAATTAACTGCCGCTGCCATAACCGGAGGCATTATCAGTCCATACACAAAAAGATATGACGGCAACACAGGTTCCAAATCCGGTATGGAGAAATAATCATAGCAGCTTCCCGCAATTGTACTGCCTCCTATGGCATGAAAGCCCAGAACACTTCCTGTCATAGCCGCCGCAAATGTCACAACGACCGGCAGACAAAGATAATGCTTCAGCAATTCCTTCCTTTTTACCCCCAGTGAATAAAGCGCTCCTATGGTGGTAATTTCTTTTTCTATGCCATATACAACAAATACGGATATCACATAGGCAAAAAGCACAATTACAATCATGCCTGCCATAATACCTGCCAGCCTGTTAATCACCTGGTCATTTGCCGCAGCCTTAATTCTGGGATTGTCATCAGCCTTTACCAATGATTTCAGGCTGCTAAACTCATACCCAAAATATTCATTGATTAGTTCGTCCGTGCTTTCCTGCAATTCCAGTGCTCCTTCATAAAGAGCATTTGCGCCATCTGCCGCATCAGATAAACCTTCATCCAAAACAGTCATTCCGGTTTTATTCTCCGCAAGGCTGCCAATCCCCTCTTTCAGCTCATCCGTACCTTCCACCAAATCATGAATCCCATCCTCGAACTCCCTCTTATCAGCAGTCTGTTCCCTGTAATACTCAAAAAAACAGGTATCCTCCACAGCTTCCGGTTCTATCACGATATCCTCCAGTATCCCCCTTAACACATCCTCTGTTATGGCATCCTTTAACCGATAGGAATACACATATTCCTCTGCTTTCACACTGTTTCCCTCTGAACGTAATGCCTCATATAAGCTGTCTGTCACAAATGCAGTGCCAAACTGCATACTGTCCACACTGGCGTCTGTATACTCTTTTAACGGCGCATCATAATCCGGAGTGCAGCCAATCCCGACTACCTGTAATTTTCTGCCGCCTATGACAATCGTATCTCCTATCTTTATGCCATGTTCATCACAGTAGCGCCTTTCCAAAGCAGCCTCGCTGTCGTTTTGGGCAGTCCGCCCTTCCACCGCAGTGTAAAGGTCGATTTTTTCCCTGTTCTTAAATACTCTTAGCGTACTTTCATCCTCTAAGGCATAATCCAGATAAAAATGTTCTTCCAAAGCAACGCCCTTATCTGAAATCATTGTTTTTTCCTGTTGGGTTAATGGGAGAAACATTAAAAACTGCCCATCCTCCGCATGGCTTTCTTCTCCCAGAATTTCAGAACCCCGGATTATGGTTTCCGCTGTCCCGATCAGTGAAATAATCAAGTACATGCAGAGCGCTATAATTGCCCCTAATGCTATGTACCGGAATAAATTTTCTTTTAAATCCCTAAGGATTCTTTTTCTTAATACTTTCTGCATATTATAAATCCTCCAATTCCGCCGCCGGCACTCTGGTTTCGTTCGTATATTCCCTGCTTATCATGCCGTCCTTAATATGGATTACCCTATGCACCATATTCTTGATCGAATTGTTATGGGTGACAATCAGCATGGTTGTTCCATATTTTTCATTCACCTTTTCCAGAAGCGCCAGAATATCCCTTGAGGTTTTGGAATCAAGCGCCCCTGTCGGCTCGTCACAAAGCAGGAGCTTCGGATTCTTAATCAGCGCCCTTGCAATGGCACATCTTTGCTGCTGTCCGCCTGAGAGCTGCGAAGGAAATTTATTCTGGTGTTCTGTAAGCCCAAGCGTTTCTAAAAGTTCATCCATATCAAGAGCTTCTTCTGCAAGATATTCGCATACCTGAATATTTTCACGGACAGTAAGATTGGGAACCAGATTATAAAACTGGAAGATAAAACCAAGCTTATCCCTTCTGTAATCCGAGAGCTGTTTTGGCTTCATTCCCACAATTTCCACACCGTCCACTACGATACTTCCCGAATCCACAAGGTCAAGTCCGCCGATGCAGTTAAGAAGCGTGGATTTGCCGGAGCCGCTGGTCCCCTGTATCACACACATTTCCCCCTGTCCTACGCCTGTGTTCACACCCTTTAGAACCTGAATATAACTCCCCCCTTCTCCGTAACTTTTCTTTAAATCCTTTACCAGTAAATACATGATTTTGTTTCCTTTCTAAATATTTTGTTTATATTTTCAGCCTGCTTTTGCCGGCTAATCCTCCCCGTATATACATAACACTGTTATGTATATGTTATGTTTTTAGGACCAAACAAAAGTCCGGTCCTTATTAACTGCGAAACAACCCAAACCAGCCTGCTACCATATAGAATACGCTCTGCTCCATAAATTTTACAGCCTGCTGCTCATCCTCTATATGTGTTATCATATACACAAACATTTCTATCTGCTGATGTGACAGCCAGTGTATCAGCCTGTCATCAATTTTCTTATCGGGATATGCTTTTTCCATCTGCCCTGCCATATTCCGCAGATGATTCTCTGCTGTCTCGATAAAACGGTCTAACACCCCTTCATAGGGCGATCCCTGACTTTTTGTGAGCAGCATCAGCACCTCGTCCCTGTGTTCATACATGAAATGGATAACCCTTTTTGTATCTTCTAAGTCTTTAGAAGCATCCACTTCAGCCACATGATTGAACGCCCCTGCTTCCGCCTGCTCATGTTCTCCTGCAAAATGTTCCTTCATAACGGTATATATCGTATTTACAGTATCTTTTACCAGACTTTCATACAAATCTGCTTTATCTTTAAAAAAGAAATACAACGCTCCTGTAGTCACGCCGGCATTCCTGCAGATATTTCTAAGGGACGCATTCATATATCCCTTTGCCAAAAATTCCGTTCTTGCGCTGGCGAGCAATTTATTTTTTGTTTCTTTATCCTGTTTCATCATTCCCTCAATTCACATAACAGCGTTATTTAATAACACTGTTATGTTACTACACCTTTTTACCTGTGTCAACATTTTTATTTCGTTAAAAATCCGGTCAGATACTCGTCATATAGATCCTTTTCTTCCCTTTATACAATGAAAAGTCTCTTGAACAAAACAATTATGTTCTGTTCAAGAGGACTTTTCCATACGGGTTTCTTTCCTGCCATTTTGCTTTACTTTAATATATGGGTGCATTTTATCTCATGCTAAATCCCCCAGTCACTGCTAATCATCTGCAGTTTTACCATATGCGGATAAATCTTACCTGTGTTCATCAGTCCCTCCGGTGTTCCCTGTTCTGCAACCATACCTTCAGACAGTACAACTACTTTATCCGCTCCACTCACAGTACGCATACGGTGGGCAATCACAAGTACCGTCTTATCTTTTATCAGTCTTGACAAAGCAGCCTGTATCAAAGTTTCATTCTCAACATCAAGGCTTGCCGTTGCTTCATCCAGTAAAATGATAGGGGCATTTTTAAGGAAAGCACGGGCGATTGAAATACGCTGCCGTTCACCGCCGGACAATTCACAGCCGTTTTCCCCAATCATACTGTTATACCCTTCCGGGAGCTTTGCCGCAAATTCCCCACAGTTTGCCAGTTTTGCCGCCGCAATCACTTCTTCATCCGTCGCATCCTTCCTGCCTATCCTGATATTCTCCATAATCGTATTGTTAAACAGCGTCACATCCTGGAACACGATAGAGTAAAGCGACAATAGTGTTTCCGGTTCTATTTTCGATATGTCCATACCACCAACAGTGATCTTTCCTTTGCTTATATCCCAAAACCGTGCCGCAAGGCGTGACACCGTAGTTTTGCCGCCGCCAGAGGGACCAACTAATGCAGTAACTTCGCCTTGTCTTGCTGTAAAAGATACGTCTTTCAATACAGTTTCCCCGGTATTGTAAGCAAAACCTACATGGTCAAATACAATATCATACCCTTTATTTGTTACCCTGTCCGTTCCTGTCTGGATAGGCTGGTCAAGGATTTCATTCATACGGTTTATGTTCGTTTTGGTAGAGATTACCGCAGCGAGATTCTGTAACGCACCTTCAAGCGGGGCATACAGTCTTGAAGCCACAAGTAAAAACATAAAGAACAGCGGAATATCAATCTCCCCACGGATAAGCAGCACAGAACCAACAAGCGCAACCGTAGCAATCCCAAACTTTAATATCAGCGTTGAAGAAACAACAAATATAGCTACACCAAGCTCCGCTATAATATGCCGCTTTTCCACATCATCAATTTTATTATTAAGCCCTTTCAAATAGCTTTCCTCCGCATTATTCGCTTTTAAATCCTGCAAACTCTCAATGCATTCCTGTACGCCTTCTTCAAGCGCCACATCTGCTTTTACAAGCCTGCTCTGAAAATATTCCTGTATACGGGCAGAAAAGAATGTGATCGCAAATGCAATCGGCAGAACCCAAACCGCCGCAAGCGCCATACGCCAGTCATAAACAAAAAGACAAATCCCTATCAGGGTTGTTGAGATAAGAGAACCTGCCAGACTGGGTACAAAATGGGAAAAAGCCGTTTCAAGTGTTGCACAATCGCCCATTATGGAATTTGTCAGATCAGCAAGGTCTTTTTTCCCGAAAAAAGACAGAGGGATTTTACGGAGCTGCTCGGCTAAGGAAATACGCCTTACCCCGCTTTCCACATAAGTAGCTAAATAGGTGGCATTGTATTGAAACCATGTTACAATAAATATCAGGCACAGGCAAACGAAAGCTCCAGCCGCATAAAAAGCAATACGGCTCCCATTTACGCCCCCATTCATGGTATCAATCACAAAGTAATAGAGAAGCCCGACAGGGAGCATAAAAGATATATCCTGTGCAACGCAGGCAATACAGCCTTTTATCAGATCGACAGCCCCTTGTCTTGATAACGCAAAGCGTCTTTGCAATGTCTTAATCATGCCCTTACCTCCAATCCTTCATTCTCATTCGAGATTTTCCATTCTGCCGCTTCGGAATAATTCTTCCACATACGGGCAAATATGCCGTTTTTCCCTATCAGCCCGCTATGTGTGCCGCTTTCAGCAATCTCACCGTCCTGCAGTACATAAATACAGTCTGCATCCGTGATTGATGACAGCCTGTGTGCGATCATAATAACAGTTTTCCCTTTTGACAGGGCAGATAACGCCTGCTGCACACGCACTTCATTATCCGGATCGGCAAACGCAGTCGCTTCATCAAGAATCAGGATCGGCGCATTTTTTAATATTGCACGGGCAATCGCTATCCTCTGCTGTTCGCCGCCAGACAGATACACACCGTTTGTACCGACAACCGTATCTATTCCATCCGGCAGTTTTTCGATAATATCCAGACACTGTGCGGCTTTCAAGGCGTCTGCGATTTCTTCCCGTGTTGCGCCGGGTCTTGCCATACGCACATTCTCCAATATGGACGCTTTGATAAGCCGGCTGTTCTGGAATACAAAAGACACCTTATTCATCAATGTTTCTTTCGGAATATCCCGTATATCCATATTTCCTATCAAAATGCGCCCCTTCTGCGGGTCAAAAAATCTTGTGACAATATTGGCAAGGGTTGTTTTGCCGCCGCCGGACGCACCGACCAATGCCACCACCTGCCCCGGCTTGATCGACAGGGATACATCATTGAGAGCGTTTTTCTTGCCGTCATAACTGTAACTAACGTGTTCTAACGTAATCGAATTATCAGACGGCACATGATCCACTCCGCTTTCAGACAACGGTTTTTCGTTCAGCACTTCATCAATCCTGCTTATTGCATCATTTACAATCATTGCGTCCTCACTCATAAACATGATTTTGGTGAGCGTTGTACCGATTACAGGCGTGATCACGATATAAAAGATAAGATTTAGAAGCAATTCATTTGTCACACCGCCCCTTGTAAAAAGAATGCCTCCGGCAATCAGAAACGCAAATACCCCGTTGATTGCAGTTGTATAGAACATCATAGGCAGGCGCATGGCTTTTGTATATGCAATCACCCATTTTTCATAATTATCAATCGTAGCCTTAAAACGCTTGAAAGAGAAGATCGTCTGTCCGAAAGTCTTTACTACGGGTACGCCCCTTACATACTCGACCGCCTCATTCGACATATCGGAAAGTGCGTTTTGATATTCTTTCATTTTCTGTTCCATGCTCTTTCCGGTCATTTTCATCATGATCAAAAAGCCAAGCACAACGGGGACAAGGCTTAAAAGCCCTAACCGCCAGTCAAACGCAAGCAGTAAGAAAAGCAGTCCGATTGGCGTGGCAATCGCCCCTGCCTTATCCGGCAGCCTGTGTGCGAGATAGGTTTCCGTTGCGGTACTGGAGGTGTTTACGATCCGCCGCAGTTTTCCGCTGCCATACTTTTCCGTAACCCCAAGCGGTAATGCTGTAATATGCCGCATAAGTTCTTTCCGGATATTGGCGGCTACCCGGAAAGCGCTCATGTGCGAACACATCAGGGCGGCTATGTAGACAACAATAGAGATAACCGCAAACACTACGGCAGACCAACCGTAGCGTGTGACATTCCCCGCCTGTGAGAAGTCCGGGGAAACTTCCAGTATGTCGTGAATGATACGCCATATATACCAAAAAGGCACAAGAGCCAACAGCGCACTCATTGCAGACAGTACCCAAGAAAGATAGGTCAATATCCTATGCCCTCCGGCATAGCCCATCAATCTTGATAGATTAGACTGTTTTTTCATTGAAAAATCCTCCTTGAAATTTTTTACTTATTGAGTAGGCTCAATAAAGTTATGATAATGAGGGCAGAACATCTGACCTCGAATATCCTTCTGCGATTAGTTTAAGCATCTCTAGGTTAGCATTAACTAACCTATGTGCCAAATATAATGGAAAGTTTACACTTTCCATTATCAAGAATTATAAGACAGATTGCCCTAACGAATCACTCGCTTTCATTGTCCCATAATTTTCATCCACCCGGCAGTATAAAACGCCCTCATCTCCTTCAGATAATGCTTTGCTTCTTCCAGTGGCATTTCATGTATGATTAGCTAAAAAAAGTGTTAAACATTCCTGTAATCAGGATATGCTCCAACCGTTCATCAATCGGCGGTGACGGTCTGCCTATCTTTTTTAGCACTTCTAAATAATCATGCGTTCCTTTTGTTTCTATTTCCACCATTTCATCAATCAACTTTGAAAAGCGTGTTCCCTCTGAGCAGCAAAGTATGAGCTTAAACTCATGCAAATGCTTGTAGGCATACAAGAGCATTTCATACATACATTCGCCGGAAGTAGAAGTAAGATTGTCAGGCTGTTCCTCTGGCGGTATATCTGCAAATTCTTTCTGCGCTCTGCAAAAGCGGCTTAACAAAAAGTTATAGTGTTCACCTACCAGCGCCTCAAACAAATCTTCCTTACTGGCATAGTATCCATAGAAAGCCCCTGTTGTAACTCCCGCCATTTTTACAATGTTACGCAGGGATGCAGACTTAAAGCCTTTTGCAAGAAATTCTTCTCTCGCAGCTTCCAGTATTTTTTGTAATGTTATCGAATCATCCATTCTTCAGCCTCCATATAACACTGTTATATTACAATATGCATGCCCTTTTTGTCAAGTAGTTTTAACTAACTTTTTCCTACTATTCTATTTTACTGCTACAAAAAACGGTTCAGGCATACTCTAAAAATACGCCTGAACCGTTTTCCTCCTGCCATACAATAACCCATTTTTCAATTACCGGAATTGTTTTTCTGAAATAAAAGCTTAAAAACAGTCCTTATGAACGGCTGGATAAAAAATAACTGCGTAAAAAACGCAAACGGGAAATTGTAACATACCAATTTTAGCCAATTTGCCAGCAGCGTAAGTATATGAAAGCCCTCATAATATGGATAATAAAAACACGATGCAAGAAAGCTCATCGCAGGACACATCAACCCGACTGTCGCACAGATAATGCTGCTTTCAAAAATAACCGGATGGGTTTTCCCAATTTCAAAATTCTTTGCAGCAAGCCGGAAAGAACACGGGCTTCCCATCACACATTCCAGCCCATAGGCAAAAACAAATTCAACCAGAACAACGCCCCATATGGGAACCATCCTCCCAAACATATAGACACCGCCCTGTGCCTCCAGCGCATGAATTACGGAATCCGCACCTGTAACCTGCATCAATGTAGCACCATTGACTACATATAAGCTATAAAACACATACGCATGAACTGTCACCAAAACGGTCAGGAAGGCGAACACCATCCTTTGAAATTGATTTTTCGGCATATTTTCCTCCTTCTGAACATGCAAAAACACAGGCGGGCTTCTCGCAATCCAATCCGCAACTAAAACCATGTTCCGTAATCAGATTTACGTGCAAAGCACTACCTGTGTCATCATGTACATTCTTATTTAATTTACTTTAGAACTTTATCACAAACTGTAAAAAAAGTCAAACACCAGCCACGCACAAATCCTATTATCTTACTAATAGAATTTCCGGGCATGAACCGCTTACACTGTAAGTGCTGCGCCCAGTGCCTTGCAGTTTTCAGCAGCTTCTTCATCGGGTGCATTATTGCAGATTACGCTCTCACAAACAAGGACAGCCCCATCCGACTGGCAGGTTACTTCCCAGTTCCGCATCCATTCGCCGTCGCCCCATCCATAAGAGCCAAACAATGCTATTTTCTTTCCCCCAAGCTTTGCCTCGCAGGAAATAAACATAGGCTCAAACTCACTTTCTTCAAGCTGCTCTGAACCCATCGACGGACAGCCAAACGCAACCGCATCATAATTGTCCATCATGGAAACGTCAAACTCGCTGCTTGTCAGCAAAACAACGTCTGCCCCTTTCCCTTTTGCCCCTTCTGCCACAAAGGCAGCCATCGCCTCCGTATTTCCCGTGCCGCTCCAATATACAACTGCAACCTTGCTCATAAACATTACCTTCCTTTCTCTATTTGTTATTTATGAACAGCCCACTATGAGCCTGTCAAACGTATGTCCCCTGCGGAAAGCCTCACAATATGCCCTGGTGCATTCCCTGTACCGGGCAAATTTCATCTTTGCTGTTTCCACATCGCTGTAAACCTTCCATATTCCCACATATTTTACGCCTGCCGTGCTGTTTTCCATAAACGCTGCCACATCTTTTGGGGGATACCCCAGAAACAGCCCGATTTCATGCGGAAATGTTTCACTTCCATTCAGTCGCCGTATCAGTTTCACAACGCACTGATCTGCATTGCCGACCGGATAACCTTTTGCCACCAGTATTTCTTGTGCTTCGTGGTTCCTGAAATCTTCTTCCAGCTTATCCGGACGGTACATATACAGTAATATCCTGTGTTCCATCCTTTTTACCGGAAGCAGTCTGATCCCGTTTGGAACAAGCCGGCAGTTTAAATTCCGAATATTTTCTGTCAGCTCCTTTACTTCCTCTTTTGGGCATGAAAACAGGCTTCCCGTTTTCATGCCTGCCATAGTAGGCGAGCAATGGTATATGACCAGTTCCTCTGTCATTCTCTTTCATTCCTTCCTGTTTCTATTATCATAATATCTTTTGCATAGTAGTTAGTTTTGACTAACTTCTATGCAAAAGAAAAATGCCTTGTGGCATCCTAAGCACAACAGATTTCTGTGTAAACTAATCCTTTCACAGCAAGTTAGTTTTAACTAACTTTTACTAAAATAACATAAGCCAGACTATATGTCAATAACTTTTATAGAAATTTTTAATACTCTTCCCTATATACGGAATTTTAATAAATTTCCATTACCTCTTTATTCATCTACTCTACATCTGTGATGTATAAACTATCAAAAAATTTATTTTCTATCTGGCAAAAAGGAATTTAACTTCCTCTTTGCCAATTTAATGAGCCAGATCCTATAATTCCTCATTTATTATTTTATTTATAATGTCTGGAGTCAGCTTATTCCAGCTTATTGCTGAACTTGTGATAAGTCTGTTAAATAAAGGTTGAGCAATAAGTGAACTTGTGCTGAATCTTGTGTATAATGGAGTAGTAACCCCCATCATGGACAAACTGTCATTTTCCAAGAATACATGAGTAACGTTGGTGTTAATAAAAAGTTCTGGATCAATAGGGGTCTTCGCATATGGGTTATGAAATATGAAAACCCCATCAGAAATGATTTCAGGAGAACTATCGCTAACAATTCTAAACTTGAACGGCAAGCTGTCATCCTCTTCATCCCTTACTACATCTAATACGCTATTAAAGGTATGCATACCATTTGATAGCGCTAATGCGGTTAGTTTTCCTATGGTATTCGTGCAAGTATACATAACAGCAGATATTTGGCTATATTCTGAATTTAAAAAAATCCCAAGTGGCAATTCAACGCCTGTTTCACTCTTTTTAATGCTTGTTTTCGTTATGCACCCATTTTCACAAGGAATATAATATCTCCCATATAACAATGCCATCATGGGATAAAGAAATTCTCTCCCATAATTTATTTGGTCACATGAACTTAATGCTATAATAAAAGGATTTTTTTCATCAAACCACTGTTCCTTTTTATAATCCTCATATTTTTTAATTTTAGAAAATATAGCATTTGAACTTCTAATAATGCTTTCATCCAGTACATCCGCAAAATCTTTTTGCATATGCGGTGGAATGAGCATTGATAATTGATCTTCTAATGTCCGTTCGCTTTCTGGTACTCCTGTTTGTTTTATATTTGCAACAACAGCCTCTATATAAAACTCACTGGGTTTTTTAATAATAAAATCAGGAAACGGATGAGATTGATCCAAAGAAAAACCAGCTTCTAAACATAATTGATAAATACATATCTCCCAGTAGGTAGAATGAAAAGTTTCCTGAAACTGGCGAACCATTTTATGATCCCTATCCACCAATCCATCCGTATACGCACAAAGCAGCCTCTTTTCTGCTAATAGCTGGATTTCATCTCTTAGTATTTTAAACTTTTCGTGCTGTCTGTTATCCGGCAATCCCTTTATTTTATCAAAAAGCAATAATTCCATAATTATATTCCTCTTTTCTTTGTACTATCCTTTCAAATCAATTATATCTGACAAAGCTGCCATCCGTTTGCAGTATTCCCGGTAAAGCAAGGCAATGAGTGTTGCTCTACTGAACCGTTCCCCACACATGCTCTTTCAGATAAATATTTCCATTATTAAAATCCGCTGCTTTTATCCCATACAGATTATTAATGGCATCAACAACCTCTTCCCGCCCAACAGTCTTTCCTTCTTTCTGCTGATACCATTCCTTCACTTCACCGATAAACCGTTCCTCTTCGACTCCGGTATCATATGCACCTTTCTTATGCAGCAGATAAACAACATACGCCTCCAGCCTGCCCAATTCCCTTTTCACTGATTTCCCAATAAAAAATGCTGAAACAATTATTAATTGAATGTAATTAAATACGCTCTCCGGCTTGCTGACAGATGCCGCAAACTCCAACCCGGCGATGACTGCTTTCTTCAAATCTATTTTTATATTGCCCGTCTTATAAGATGCAGAGTTTTCTCCCAAGAATATCATGCCTTTCCTTGCATCTTCCGGCAGCACGGTAATATAATTGTCCACTATGTAAGCGCCCGCTGATTCCTCTAAGCCATATTCCAATGCAGCCTGCTCTAATTCCTTTTTCAAGCTGTCATTGTATTCCATTGCTTCTTTTCTAGTCATTGTCAGATTTCCTCCTCATAAGTTCTCTCTTTTCTGTCCACAGAACCTTATCCAGCTTTCCCCTTTCCATTTTCATGAGAAGCTGGTCTTTAAATTCATCATATACATCCAAAAAACCACTGTACAAATGGTTTCCATCTACAGTATCAAAATCATAATCATCTTTGTCAGCAACTGCAAATAACCGATTCTTACGCTTCACTGGTGCCGGATGCTGCCAGTCATGGAACACTGTCTTATACATTACCCTGTCTGTATAATAATACAAATCAAAAAAGTCCATATATATCATCGGTGCCAGATAAGTATAATCTTCAAGAATAGTGTCTGAATCCTTTTCTTCCATGATAATCTTCAATACAATATGATAGGCTATCATATCAGCATCATATTCTTCCTTTTCAGGATGCTCTTTGGTATATTTCCTGCCAATAGCCGCCAAATATGCATGTGCAATCTCATGTGCCAGACTGAATACCACGATTGTCCAATAGCAGTCCTCAGCAAGCTGAAGTATCTGAATATCTCCGTTTACGGTATCCATCAATGCCTGATTCGCATCCATGCCTTGCATTTCCCCAAATATACATACATCATTCATTAAAAATAATACATATTTGAAACATTCCCCGTATGTCTCCAGATTTTCAAAATCCTTAGACCATTTAAACATTGCCAGCAAAAAACCCATGACAGTCGATTCAAACAATTCATCAATATGTACAAAGGCTGGCTTTATCCTGTCATTATAAATATAGCTGTTAATCGAGTTCTGGTATAGGTTGCTCAATTCAATTTCTGTCCCGGTGTAACCATACTCTTTTGCAAAGTACCTTTTGACTATATCAAACATTGTCTGCAAATTATACCTTGCCATATTCTCTTTTAACTGTTCTTCCGTAAAATAAGAAGAAAAATACTTCAACATGGTCTTAATGCCACGTTCCTCGTCCTTTAGGGAACTGCCACCAAATTTGAATATTTCATAATCGTCTGGCGGCAGCATGAATTTTTCCAAAAAAGGACGGGCATCCCTTTCTTTTTCCATTTCTAATCCTCCTACTACAATACAAATCGGCAAAATTTAGAGTATTTATTATAAAAGTTTCTCAAAAATGTATCTGTTTTTGTGAGAGAAATCCCCTTGAATCAAACCTTAGTTCAATTCAAGAGGACTTTTCCCTATCGGCTCTTTCCGTTCTTTACAGGCACATTCTTTGTCGCTTTATCCGTTTTCATTGCCTTTGCTGTTTCCTGCTGGTGTGCTTCAAACGCCTCCGCCCCGTACTGGAACTCCGGCTCTGCCACTACTGCAAGTTCAACCAGATTAACAGACTCCATGCTGTCAACGCTGCCCATTTCCCGTTCTGCCTTATCCGTCTGGTACTGTTTCACATCTGCGGCAAGCTGTTCTGTCTTTTCTATTGCGGCATCCGCACAGTTTAAGATACCGGACAGCAGCTTTCTCTTTGCCTGAAACGGTTTCTTTATCAGTTCTGTCTTTGAGAACTTCTTCTCCCCATACTCCTTTTCCGGTTTATCCGCAAATGTGCGGAACGTGTTGGCGATCTTCTGTCCGGCTTCTCTCATTCCTTTGCCGAAAGCGTCTATCTTTCCAATGCTCTTATCCACGTCTGCTATGGACTCCTGCACGTTCTGGCGGATACCCTCTAACTTTTTCTTAATTCCAAGAAACTCCGCCACTCTGTTTAATGCAGCTTTCCCTTTCTGCTTTGCCGCCGTCACGATTTCCCCTGCCTTTGCCTTGATCTCTGCCTTGACTTCAAACAGTTTTTCTTTCATTGCTTTGCAGTCCTGTTCCAGCTTGTTTACCGCCCTTTTGAGTGACTGTTTCAGCCCTTTCTCTGCCTCACGTTCCTCCATCTTATGAAGCTGGTCCTTTACCGTCACAAGCTCTTCTAAGACCGAATCCATCTTTTTCTCCATGACATCGACATATGCCGCCATTTCAAAGATGCTGTTTGCTGCTTCTTTCATATTATTTTTACGGAGCAGATCGAGCAGTTCCATAAGATTTTTTTCCTTTGTAAGTTCCACGTTTGCTGTCATTTCCATTTTTCTTTTCCTTTCCGCAGGGCGGTTACCCGCCCTGCTCCTTTTTGGTTACTGGTTCTGCTTAGCGGAACGGCAGCGGTTCCCCGCTAGCTTTCATAAAGCCCCTGTCATCGGTCTGCATCTGCTGCGTGGCACGTTCCTGTCCTTCCTGCATTGCCTGTTCCTTTGCCTGCTGGTAAGTTTCAAGCACCGCATCATTGAGTTTTTCCCGGAACTCCTTTGTGATCGGGAAACATACGTCCCTGTACTTGTTGCCCGCCTTGTAGGACGGCATTGCCACGAACATTCCGTTCTTGCCCTCCACCACGCTCAAATTGCCTACCGCAAAGCTGTCATTCAGTACGATGCTCGCAAGACCTACCATGTTGCTGCCCTCACGCTCAAAAGGCGTTACCCTTACCGTAAACTCCGGCTCGTCCGGCTCCTCCGCCTCCATCTTGACCTCTGCCTTGCCTGTCTGCTCCATTTCCTCATAGAGCTTTAAGATGTCGCTATACAGTTCCTCACGGAACTCCTTCGTAATCGGGTTGCAGACGTCCTTATAGACCGGGTTGTTGTGTTCGTCCCTCTCCTTTGTGCGGAAACTGGGCATGGACACGAAATTGCCCCTGCTGCCCTCAAGCACCGCTACATTCGTGACCTTAAAGCTGTCCCCGAACACAAGAGTTGCAAATGCCCTCACACTCTTATCCGGGTTGTTTACTGCGTTCAACTGAATTGAATACTCCATAAGTTCCTCCTTTTCTG